>JALZKH010000019.1 GCA_030859345.1 Acidobacteriota bacterium
AGGGCGACAGTTCTTTGTTCTTAGAAAATTCGTGGTAGTCGGTGCTTTGACCGACTAATTTTCGGGCGAATGCCCCGTCAGCTTGCTGCGGGGTAGTCCGAAAATAACGAATTTTAATTTACTCAATCATCTTCAAAATTATAGTGTGAAAAAAGAAAAAATTATCGTGGCTTTAGATGTTCCGACGAAAAGTGCAGCTAAAGAAATTATTACAGAATTGCGTGATGAAGTAGGTGCTTTTAAAATCGGACTGCAACTATTCACTTCGGCTGGTGCATCTTTTGTTAAGGAAGTTGTTAACGAGGGTGTCAAAATTTTTCTTGATGTGAAATTTCACGATATTCCGAACACAGTTGCAAAAGCATCCGTCGAAGTCGCCAAATTAGGTGTATGGATGTTTAATATACACATACTTGGCGGAGCGGAAATGATGCAAACAACTGTAAATGAAGTAGGTGAGTTTTGTAATAAGGAAAATCTGAAACAACCGAAAATTATCGGTGTTACAATATTAACGAGTTTGGATGAAAAAAGTCTGGAGCAACTCGGAATGGATTATAACATTCAGAAACAGGTCGTAAATCTCGCTAAACTTTCAGATGAATGCGGTTTGGATGGCGTTGTTGCTTCACCGCAAGAGATAAATATGATCCGTAAAAATATTGCAAAAGATGATTTTTTGATCGTAACGCCGGGAATTCGTCCAAGTTTTGCAACGAATGAAGATCAAAAGCGTGTAATGACACCAGCGGATGCCGTCCGCGAGGGTTCTGATTTTTTAGTGATCGGGCGACCTATCACAAAAGCAGATGACAAGATAAAAGCCGTCAGGCAAATAATTGACGAAATTATTCTCTAAAGTTTTTTAATGAATAAAAACAATTTAAATAAATTACAACGTAAAAAGCTCACCAAAATTTTAGGTTTTAGTGGAATTTTTCTGCTTTTGTTTTTAGCAGTTTTTCAAACCAAAATTGCCTATTCGCAAAACGAAATCCCTTTTCGTGTCGGTGAGCGTTTAACTTATAATATTTCATTTGAAAATTTCGACAATGCCGCATATGCAGAAATCTACGTCGTTTCACGTGGACAACTCGAAGGACAAAATGCCGTCGAATTATCTGCGAAAATTAAATCCGTAGATTTGCTGAGTGCAGCATTTTATTTTTTTGATCAAGAGCGAACAACTTTTGCTTTGTTAGAAACAGGCTTGCCGATTTACGTGAAAAAGGTTTCAAATGCCGGAATTATGCCGATTGAAACTGTTGAGAATTTTATAACTGCACCAACTGCAAATTACGATTTATTAACTCTGATATACAAAATCCGTAATTCAAATGGAATCGGTACATTTCTCTTACAGGACAACGGCAAAGTTTACAGTTTCACGATACAAACAATGGGTATCGAAAAAATCCAGAGCGATCTCGGAAATTATGATACGACAAAAATTAACGTGCAAAGTGCGTATTTAACTGATTTGGGAATAACGAATTTGACCGTAAATTTGAGTTCAGACGACCAGAAATTGCCTGTTTTAATGCGGTTAACTACTGCCAAAGGGAAGTTCAGAGTAGAACTTGCCAGCATACAGATTTTTAAAGATGAATCAAATCCCGACATTATTCCGACACCAACGCCGATTCCGATACCGGTACGAACTCCGACTCCTGTGCCAACGCCGACTCCATATATAAATAATCAACCTTTAATTGAGCGTTTACCTTTTGATTTAGGAGAAACTTTGGAGTTTAAGATAACGAAACAAAAGGAAGATTTCGGAACAGTAGTTTTCCAAGCTAAAGAGCGTAAACAATTTTTAGGCAAAGACAGCTTGCTTCTAACAGCCTTTGCGAAAGACAGGGGAGTTCAGCCGATTCCGATTCTTAATATAAATGACGGCATAACCGCACAGGTAGATCCCGTTTCTCTGATGCCTACTTTAACGGAACTCAAATTTTCATACGGACTAAAAACCTTTAATCAGATAACGAAATTTGATCAAGAAAATGGATTTGTCCTCTATGACGGCGAAAAAAGAGTGGAAATTCCGGTCGGAACTCACAGTCTTTTATCGCTTGCTTATGCCATACGTTCATTTAATTTAAAACCCAGTCTTGATCCAAAAAATCCCGTTAATGATACTCGCGTGGCTCTTTTTTTAGGAGATCAGGCTTATGTTCTCACGCTCAGACCTTCAGACAGCGAAATCATAAATTTAAAGGGACAAAAAGTTACGGCTCAATTAATCAGTGTCAGGACGGGAAATCAAACGATTGATAATTTGAATATAAATTTATGGCTTGGTGTTGATGCAAACCGTTTACCTTTAAGAATTTCCGCCGGAGAATATCAAGCAGATCTGGTATCTGTAACGAAAAATTCTCCAAAATAAGATATAAAAATAAAAACTAAATTCAATAAAATTATGATAATATTCTTATTGAAATTGAAATTAGATTTCAATTAGGCTAAACTTTTTAATTATTTTAGAAATGAAAACATAAGCCATATATAAATATTATTTATGAGATTAGCAAACCTAAAAATTGGTGCGGTAGCGACGGTCAAAAATGTTCGCGGTAATAACAGAATTTCTAAACGTCTGATGGAGATGGGAATAGTTCCCGGCGTGACAATTAGAGTAATTAAAACCGCACCTTTCGGCGATCCGATTGAGATTCGCGTGCGTGGATATAATCTCGCAATGCGACGCAATGAAGCTGAAACGATTGAAATTGTTGAATAACAAAAGATTTATGCGGAAAAATTGAGTAGATAAAATAAATTGAAAGCAACAAATACACAAACTATAGAAAATCCACGGTCCGCAGTTCATAATCCCCAATTGACGGTTGCATTGGCGGGAAATCCAAACGCCGGAAAGACCACACTTTTCAATGCTCTCACGGGTTTGCGTCAAAAAGTAGCGAATTTTTCGGGCGTAACGGTTGAGAGAAAAGAAGGTAACTGGAAGGTCGGCGATGAAGATATAAAACTGATTGATTTGCCCGGACTTTATAGTCTTGACGCAACTTCGCTGGATGAGCAAATTGCCCGTGAAGTTCTGATGGGCAGGCTCGCGGATTTGCCGAAACCCGATGCAATTATTGCCGTTGTTGATGCGACCAATTTAGAACGCAATCTTTACCTCGTTACACAACTTCTCGAGTACGGAATTCCCGTTGTTATAGCTTTAACGATGGTTGATCTGGCTGAAAAACAAAACCTTGAAATTGACACAAAAAAACTTTCAAAACTTTTAAAAATTCCGGTTATCGAAATCAAAGCAAAACAAAAAACAGGAATTAATGAATTAGCAGGAAAAGTCCTTGAAAGTGCAAAAAGTATTGAAAAACCGAAGACAAATTGGATTGCTAACGGCAACGGTTTTCACGAAGCCAACAAAGAAGATATACACTTAAGTCTTACTGATAATCAGGCGGCGAATAAACAAATTTTTGCCCGCTACGCTTTTATTTCGGAAGTTTATCAAAAATCTGTCAAACCCGTTGATGAATCCGAAGCAAAATTTTCAGAGAAAATTGACCGGATTTTAACTCATAAGTTTTTTGGACTGGTGATTTTAGTGGCAATTCTGCTGTTGGTTTTTCAAACAATTTTCACATGGGCGGCTTTACCGATGGATCTGCTTGATGCCGGATTCGGTTCGTTGGGCGAATTTGTTGGAAATCAAATGTCCCAGGGTATTTTGCGGGATTTAATTGTTGACGGAATTATCGCCGGAGTTGGCGGAATTTTGATTTTTCTTCCGCAAATTCTTTTGTTGTTTCTGTTTATTTCGATTCTCGAAGACACGGGATATATGGCTCGAGCGGCGTTTCTGCTTGATAAATTGATGTCGCGTGTCGGTTTGCACGGCAAAGCATTTTTGCCGCTTATGTCGAGCTTTGCATGTGCGATTCCAGGAATTATGGCGACACGGACGATTGAAAATCGGCGTGATCGTTTGGCGACGATTATGATCGCACCGTTTATGAGTTGCTCGGCTCGTCTGCCTGTTTACGCTCTGATGATCGCGGCGTTTTTTGCCGGGCAGACGGTTTTTGGCTTTATATCGCTCGGTGCGGTTTTGATGTTAGCGATGTATTCGCTCGGGATATTTGTTGCGGTAATCGCAGCATTTGTTTTGAAAAAAACGATTTTGAAATCTCCGCCGCCGCCATTTGTGATGGAACTTCCGCCGTATCGTTTACCGAATTTGAGGACGGTCATTCAAAATATGTTCACGCGGGCGTGGCTTTTTATAAAACGTGCGGGAACGATTATTCTGGCAATTTCGATAATTCTTTGGGCATTGATGTATTTTCCCAGAAGCGAGGAAAAATCAACTATCAGCAGTCAGCAGGCAACAGTCGAAAGCCAAACAGGTTCTAACTCGGGAAGTCCGATTATTGAAGATCAGATCGTCAGCAATCAATTGGAAAACAGCTATGCGGGAACGCTCGGAAGGACGTTTGAGCCGGTTATTGCTCCGCTCGGTTTCGATTGGAAGATCGGTGTCGCACTTATCGCAAGTTTTGCCGCGAGGGAAGTTCTTGTTTCAACTCTGAGCATAATCTACAACATCGGCGATGATGCGACGGAAGAATCTCCGACATTGATAAACGCCATTCGCAACGCCAAAAAATCTGATGGAAGTAAAGTTTGGACACCGCTGACAGCTTTATCTTTGATGGTGTTTTTTGTGTTGGCAATGCAATGTATGTCAACTCTGGCAATAGTTCGGCGGGAAACAAATTCATGGTCGTGGGTAATTTTTATGTTCGGATATATGACCGTTTTGGCTTATATTGCTTCGCTGTTAACATATCAAGGCGGAAGATTTTTGGGGTTTAGCTGATGAATTTTCAATTAATAATAGTTTTTGTAATTATAGCTTTTGCGTCTGCATATTTTGGTTTGAATATCTGGCGTAAGTCTAAATCTTTTACAAAAAAAAGTGGCGGCTGCGGAAGTGATTGCGGTTGTGATACGAAAAATGAAAGCAAGTAACATAAAAACCATTTCATTCTTGACCTCAAACCATCTTTGAAATACCTTATTCCAAAAGATTTAATCTAAAAGAATTCCCCGTCTGCTTGCAGCGTGGGTTTCCTTATTAGCCCTGAAAGGGCGACAGTTCTTTGTTCTTAGAAAATTCGTGGTAGTCGGTGCTTTGACCGACTAATTTTCGGG
>JALZKH010000020.1 GCA_030859345.1 Acidobacteriota bacterium
CCTGAAAGGTCGCACATCAAGAATCTTGCAGATGGAATACCCGCATCTGAAGAAAAGATATTGGGGACGACACTTTTGGGCAATTGGCTATGGAGTCTGGTCAACCGGCAATATCACGGATGAGATTGTACAAGCCTACTTGGAGCATCATCGGCAAGATTCAAATAGCAAGAATGACAAATTCATTCTGGATTAGGACTTTCAGTCCACATTAAACCTCTGCATTTCCAATGCAGAGTGGTTTAGTTCGTCCGTTTCCTTATTTTCATTGTTTTCATTATCGGATTTCGTTTTTTCCTGCGGCGGAACTTTGCCGAGTGCTTCATCAACTATACGTTCAATATCCGCAAAAACGCTGACGATTTTCAAGCGAATCCCGATGTTGCGGTAAATTACATTCGGCTGAACCGTTTCCGGCAGATTCGTGCGTTCCGATGACCATTCGGTTCGTCTTTCGTGTGTGCCGGAAAATTTTACGTCTGTTTCCGGGACAATCTCGAATTTTAATTCTTTTGCCGTAACTCCGCCCGTAATCGAAACATCCGCCGTTTTTTCATCAACCTTTTCCGTCTTTTTTTCCGTTTCCTGTGCCGCCGCCAGGACGCTTAAAATTAAAATCAAAAAAAGCGGAAAAATTATCTTGCTCGATTTTGAAAAAATTATTTTCATATATTTTATCGGACTCGCTTTCGGAAGTGTAGCAAATACTCGAAGTTTTGTAAAATAATTTTCCCAAAAACTTTTTCGTTTTACATTTTCCGTTTAAATGGTTATAAATATCATTCTTACAATTGATAAAAAGTCAGAAAAAAATGGTAGAAGAATTAGCATTCGACAATACGACAGAACGCCGTGTGGACAGACAAAACGGAACGGGTTGGATAGAAGTAATCGTCGGTTCGATGTTTTCGGGAAAGAGCGAAGAATTGATCCGCCGCCTGAATCGGGCAAGAATCGCACGGCAAAAGGTACAGGTTTTTAAACCGAGCATTGATGACCGCTATTCGGTTGAAGAAATCGCTTCGCATTCGGGAATGACGCACATTTCAAAACCTGTGATGACGGCGAAAGAATTGCTTGCTCAAATTGATGATGATACGGAAGTTATCGGCATTGATGAAGGGCAGTTTTTCGATATGGAAATTATTGATGCAGTCAATAATTTAGCCAATAACGGCAAGCGTATAATCATCGCGGGCTTGGATCAGGATTTTATGGGCAAGCCGTTTGAGCCGATGCCGCAGCTTCTTTCGATTGCCGAATTTATTACCAAAACTCACGCTATTTGCGTTAAATGCGGTGCGACGGCAAACTATTCGCAACGCACATTTGAATCGGAAGAAAGGGTCGAAGTCGGAGCAACCGGAAAATACGAAGCCCGCTGCCGCAAATGTTTTATTCCGCACTCGGATAAGCCGACGGTTTATGAATAATTTATCACTAAAGAAAATTCTCATAATGCTTTAGAACAAAAATCGTTCTCGTTTCAATAATACAAAAACGGAAAAATTTCGATTTGTTGGAATGATAAGGAAGTAATGTCTCTAAAAGGCAAAAAGGCGGATAAATTCTTTTCACAAATCGAAAATGCAGCGGATATAGAGGCACAATTGATAATGGCAAAAATCACGGGAAATTTTAAGCACGGAAATGAACGTGAAGCGAGACTAAAAGAAAGATAAATTGAAAATTTTTTTTAGTAGATATTCAAATTGTGCTATATTATAAATCTTCATTTTAATAATAGTCCTCTTAACCTTTTAATTTTTTAGTTCAGCTTTTCCCAGAAGTTGAAAAGGAGATGCGATATGAAAAATACGGAAATAGTTAAACAAGGATACGAAAACTTTGGAAGCGGCAATATTGATGGTTTGATTGATATGTTTGCCGAAGATATTAAATGGACAATACCGGATGTTAAAAATTCGCCGTTTGAGAGTGTAACAAACGGACGCGAAAATGTGCGTGAATTTTTCGGAACACTTGGCAAAACTGAGGAATTTACAAGCTTTGAGCCGAAAGAATTTATTACTGAAGGAAATAAAGTAGTGGTTTTAGGACATTCAAGCGGGAAAATTATAACCACGGGCAGAAATTTTGAAACTGATTGGGTTCATATTTTTACGGTGAATGATGGTAAAATTACAAACTTTCTTGAATTCTTTGATACTGCCGCGATGGAAAATGCTTATCAAAGAAGTACGACTGCTTAGATTAATAATTGACGGGAATTGATACGGTATTCGGTGGAAAAGTTTTGGCGAAAGATAATCTTAAAAAACTAAAACTATTTTACCAAACGGTTGATTCCCAAACCGCCAAATTAGAAAAAATCCACGCCGAGCATCTGAATTGTAAAAAAGGATGCTCGGCGTGTTGCGTTGATGACATTTCGGTTTTTGACATTGAAGCGGAAAATATTAAACAAAATCACGGCGATCTAATCGAAAGTGCAAAACCTCACCATATTGGAATGTGTGCTTTTCTTAATGAGAACGGTGCTTGCCGAATTTACGAAAATCGCCCGTATGTCTGCCGCACACAAGGTTTGCCATTACGCTGGTTTGAGAAACAAGAAGATGAATTAATCGAACTCCGCGATATTTGTCCGCTCAATGAAGAAGGCGTTCCGGTTGAAAAGTTAGAGGAAGAAAAATGCTGGACGATTGGCGAATTTGAATCAAAACTAGCCGAACTGCAAAAAGAATTCGGTCAAGGGAAAAATAAACGTATTAAATTACGCAAGCTGTTTAAATCAAATATTTCGGAAGAATAACGAATCATCCCTCCGAAATAGCTGATGGTTGATATTTGGTAACTAATAGATTTATCGGCGTTATCAGTTCCAGTAAATTTCCAATGAATAATTATCCGCACCGCCGTCTGAATCTCTGATTTCGATAATTGCCGTATAATTATTTAAGCGGCTCGGTTGTTGAACTATTCTAACATCGCCGCGTCCGTCCCTTTTGTTGACACCGATTGAAACATTTCCGCGTAGTGGAAGATTGCCGTTAAAAGTATATCTTCCGGGCGGATATGTCGCTCCGGCAACGGTTTTTGATTGGATTCTTCTGCCGCGGACGGCAATTTGAACGACATTATCAACTCGTCCGTTCCAGGTAGCACTTCCGGTAATATTATTGTTTCCAAAATTATCGTTATTATTATAATTGTCGTCGTTGTTATAAATATCGTTATTTCTGTTGTTTCTGTTGTTTCCGAATCCGCCGCGGCGAAGTTCACCGTCTAATTGCCGTATGCTGTTTTGCACATTTTGCCAACCTCTCCCGGAAGGCAGACTTCTGGCTAGAGTAGAGAGAGAATTTTCGGCGGTTCGCAAATCGTTGACGTTGTATCTTTCACTAATCATTTGCCGCATAAGTTTTGCACTAACTGATAATTGTTGTGCAAGAAACAGATTTCTAATATCGGCTGAAGAATTGTTTCGGTTTCTCGAAAGGCTTCTGGCTGTTTGATTAACTAATGAATTCGCTTCTCTTTCAATATTATTCGCAATATTTTGCAGGCGTGAATAATCTTGTGCTTGAATTGAAAGACTAAAAACAAAGACAAGAAGAATTGTAAAAATTATCGGTTTTTTCATAGAATTTTCCTCCTCAGAAAATTGAAATATTATTGTAAAACAAAGATTGATGGAGAAAGTAGGGAAATGTTTCTTTTAACAAAAATAAGAAACAAAATACAATCTATTTAGATGCTTATCTTATCCGAATTCTTCATTTACAACAAATAAAATTTGCGTATGATTTTGAGATTTTTAATTATGATGTTTTTATAACTAAACCATCGTTGGAAATTTTCCAGTCTAAAACTTCGATATTCTGCTCCGCATTTAAGATATTTTCAACTTCCGTTTTGCGACCTTCTTCGCAGAAAAAAGCAACACAACCGCCGCCGCCCGCACCGCAGATTTTGGCGGCGATTGCTCCATTTGATTCCGCTTTTTCAATTATTTCATCCATCCAGGGAGTTGTAATATTCGGCGAAAGACGTTTTCTAAGCGGATATCCTTCGCTTAAAATTTCGCCCGCTTTTGTCCAGTCATTTTCCAGCAACGCTTCACGCAATTGAAGTGAACCGTCGCGGATTCCGTCAAAAATTTCAGATAATTCCTTATCGCCGTCAATGTGGCGTTTGGTGATTTCCCAGTTGTTAATGCCGGAATTTCGCGGCTCGCCTGTGTAAATTACGACGATTCTTTCTTCGAGTGTTTTTGTGTCAATGTTTAATTCTTCGCGTTCGATTCCGTCCGGGCGAAAATGTATGCAGGCAACTCCACCGTATTGAGCTGAATAATAATCCTGATAACCCGCCGGAACTTTTATCACGGTGGTTTCGATATTGGCGGCGATTGGAATAAATCTATCGGGCGTGTAGCGATCTCCGACAAGTTTGTTTAATGCACCGATACAGGCAATGTTAAGGGTTGAAGAACCGGCAAGCCCTGCTCCGGCGGGAGCTTGTGATTCGGTTGTCATATTAAAACCTGTTTCGGGTCTGAAGAAATAGACGAGTTTGGAAAGCAGTTCAAGCCGCGGTTCGTCCTTTAATTCACTGATTTTATCAAGCGTTGTTTCAAACTTTTCGCGGCGGTCAATTGATTCGATTACTATTTTATCGTCGCCGCGTGTTTCAAGCCGGCATTTTGCCAAAAGAGAAACGGCAAAATTTACGGTTGCCGCACCTTCGTGAAACAAAAAAATCGGCGGAATATCAATCGTTCCTCCGGCTAAATCCACTCTTGTCGGGGCAGATGTTTCGATTATCACTATTTATTTTTCCTTTTTATTATTTTGAATAAATTAAAGATTAAATTTGAAATTATATTAATGTAAATTTAAAAATTTTGCAGTCTGGAAGGTTGAATATTGGAATGGTTTTATATTACTCGCTTGTAATTTCTGCCTTTTTTTCCGAAGTGTCAACATCTGTTTCTTTATTCGGTTCGGTTCGATCCGGGGCTTTACTGCGGAAATTCGGCATATGTGATAAGTGCAGTTTTTCTTCGATATTGTGCAGTTTTTCTTCGATCTTATGAATAGTTTCAGGTTTGGTGTCTTCAATTTTTTGCGAAAGCAAATATCTTTCGATCACATAAAAAGCAATTATGCCGACCAGAGCTATAAAGAAAAGTGCCACGCCGATCTGTTTGACATCGCCGATCATTGTTGTAATCGCACCGCTAAAGAAATATCCGATGCTTGCCAGAATCAAAACCCACATCAAGCAGCTGATAAAATCCAGAAAAATAAACCTGCGAAAAGGCATTCTGCCGACACCGTTAAACAGACACATCGCCGTCCGTATGCCGTAGATATATTTTGAAACGATGATCGAAAAACCACCGAATTTATCAATCAGGCTTTCGATACGCGGTTGAGCCATTTTGTAAAAACTGTAATCTTGAACTCTGTTGCGAAAAAGTCTGCCGATCAAATATGCAAATGTATCGCCAACCATCCCGCCGAGTGTCCCGAAAAGATAAACTTTCAAAATGCTGTATGGTCCGAATGAACCGTTATGAGCCAAAACTCCGGCGAGCAAGAGTGTAATATCACCCTCAATCGTGCAGAGTGCAAAGACCGCATAAATGCCGTATTGCTCGAATAACTGGTAAAAATGTTGTTCCATAAATCAAAAATAAGGGGACTTTTACCAAACGTCGGAATATAATAGAGATTAACTTTCTCAAGTGTTTGAGTCAAACGATTCAAAAGATTTAAGGAGAGGAAAAAAATATTGTCAGAGAGGCACAGAAAAAAAGGTGAAATTTGCAAAATAAGCTGATATTTTAACTGTTAAAAATGTCAGCTTATTTTGACGAGGAAATGAACCTTTAATTATAATTAAAAAGCGAGGAACATGGTAAGCTATTGATTTCAGCGGCGGGAAATATGTTTATGAATTTCAAGTTTATTTTAATAATAATTCTCTGTTGTTGGTTTGCAAACTGTTCAAAACCTATGCAAACAGAGCAAACCGTTATTTTTGTCAAAGTTCCGCCAATTTATAATGACAAACTTTCACGCGAGGAAAACTTTTACCGTTTTACACATTTCCTTCATCCACAATCAGAAATTCCGAATCCAATTCCAAAAGGTTTACCGAATTATGACGGTCTTTTGCATATTTTGATAGATGAAAAAGGCAAAATTACAATAAATTCTCAAGATGCGGGCAATGTTTCCAATCCCGATTTATTAAAAGAGAAATTAAAAACACTATTTCAAGAAAGAAAGGAAAACGGAGTGTATGAACCAAATAACTGGAAAGTGTATAAAGCCGTCGGCATCAAAGCAGATTCTTCAATTAAATATGGTGATTTTATGAAAGTTTTGGAAGCGGTAAAACAAAGCGGTGCAGAACCGGTAATTTTATCATTTGATAATGATGCCCTTACAAAAGCATATAATTTTTCAACGGGTGAAGGAATTAAAAACTAATTTTTTTTATGGATGATTTATTTGAATGGAATCCCGAAAAAGCTGAATCAAACTTGAAAAAACACGGCGTAAGTTTTGAGGAAGCGGCAACTGTTTTCTTTGATCCGCTTTCATTAACAGTTCCCGATCCATTGCATTCTATTGATGAAAATCGTTTTGTTATTACGGGATTTTCTGACCAACAAAGACAATTAGTTATCGTTCACACGGATAGAAATGATAAAATAAGAATTATTAGTGCAAGATTAGCTACTCCCGGCGAAATAAGAAAATATGAGCAAGAAAAAGAGTGAAAATGTCGAAATGTTGGACGAATATGATTTTTCGGGCGGAGTTCGCGGAAAATATGTTGACCGTTTGATGAAAAGTAAAAATATTATCGTCCTAGAATCCGATGTTGCCGAAGTTTTCAAAGATTCGGAATCGGTAAACCAAGCCTTGCGTGGATTGCTGCCAGTTATCCAAAAACAGGCGGAAAAAGTAAATCAATAATTTTAATGACAACAAAACAAACGGAAAAAGGCTCGAATATGCTTGAAGCGATTCGGGAAGAGATTTTGTTTGAAATAATTGTATAATTTATTATTAGAGGACACAAAAAAATGCAGACAATTTCACTTGAGATACCAACCACGACTTTAGCAGCACTCGGCGAATCACCCGATGAATTTGTCAGTGAAATGCGAATTGCGGCGGCGGTAAAATGGTATGAACTCGGCAGACTTTCGCAGGGCAAAGCGGCGGAAGTTGCGGGACTTTCGCGTTCGGCTTTTATCGAAGCACTTTCGCGTTTTAAAGTTTCACCAATCCAAATTACCGAAGAAGAATTATCTAAGGAATTAGCCGATGTTGATTGAAAAAGTTGTTATCAATGCCTCGCCTTTTATAATACTCTGCAAAAGCGGTTTGATCGAATTACTTCCCGAACTTTTTACAGAAATTTATATGCCCGAAACGGTTTCAATTGAAATTATTGAAGGCAAAGACATCGTAACGGAAAAACTTTATGACTGCGAAGAAACTTGGCTCAAACGCTGTTTAACCAGCACCGTCGAAGATGTTTTGGTTTGGAATTTGGGAGGCGGCGAAACGGAAGTTTTAAGTTTTGCTTCTGCAAATGGTTATGAATATACAGCATTAATAGATGACCGTGCAGCAAGAAAATGTGCGGAAGCTCTTGGAATAAAAACTCTCGGAACGGCGGGAATTCTCGTCTTGGCAAAAAAACGTAATTTGATAAAAGATGTTTCGGTAGAATTGAAAAAATTGCGAAGTGCAGGTTTATGGCTTTCGGATGAAATTTTTAATGCGGCGTTAAAACAAGCCAACGAATTATAGAAAATGACAAAACAAATTGAAAAAGGAACGAATATGCTTGAGGCGATTCGGGAAGGAATTTTTGAAGCGATGGAACGGGACGAATCGGTTTTTGTGATCGGCGAAGACGTCGGGCGATATGGTGGTGCGTTTAAGGTTACGGAAGGTTTAATGGAAAAATTCGGCGAAGATCGTGTCGTTGATACGCCGATTTCCGAAGGTGCAATTGTCGGTGCGGCGTGCGGTGCGGCACTTATGGGAATGAAGCCGATTGCCGAATTTCAGTTTATAGATTTTATTTCGTGCGGTTTTGATATGCTGACAAATTATGCGGCGAAATCGCGTTATCGCGGATGTGGCGGAATCGGTGCGGTTTTTCGCGGTCCGTGCGGTTCGGGAGTTCGCGGCGGACCTTTTCATTCGCTCAATGCCGAAGCATTTTTCTTGAATACGGCGGGCTTAAAAATTGTCGAACCTTCAACCGCTTACGATGCGAAAGGCTTATTAAAAGCGGCGATCAATGATCCCGATCCGGTTTTATTTTTTGAACACAAAAAACTTTATAGAATGCCGCGTCTGCGTGAAGTTCTGCCTGAGGAAGATTACACGGTCGAAATCGGAAAGGCTCGAATCGCCAGAGAAGGAACTGATCTGTCAATCATCACATTCGGTGCTCAAACTCTAAACGCTCTGGACGCGGCGGAGAAACTCGCAAGTGAAGATGGTTTGAACATCGAAGTAATTGACCTGCGAACGCTTGCACCACTCGACAAAGAAGCAATTCTCGCTACTGTTAAAAAAACAAACCGCGTCCTGATTCTCCACGAAGCAAGTTTAACCGGCGGAATCGGCGGCGAACTCTCCGCCATCATTGCCGAAGAAGCATTTGAATGGCTCGACGCTCCCGTAATCCGCGTTGCTTCGATTGATTCGCCCGTTCCGTTCGCACCAGAGATGGAAGATTATTATCTGCCGAGTTTAGATGAAATAATTGATGCGTGTCGGAAATTAGCGAATTATTAAAATTTATGAGCCAATAAGAATTATTGACAAATTGAGAAAATTTAGCAGAAATTAAGAATATAAAAAAACTGCGGAACATAATTTTTCTAAGTTCAATTTTTGCAGTAGAATTTTTTAGCCGCAGTAATTACAGAGAGAATTTATGAAATTTTTTAATCTAGTGATTTTGATCCTATTTTTAACTTTTGGCTTGAATGCACAGGAGCGTTTTATTGCCGTAACGATTGATGATTTGCCCGTCGTTGCTAAAAACAGCGATTTAAAAATTCGGCAGGAAATTACCAGAAAACTTCTCGCTCACATTACAAAAGCAAAAGTTCCGGCAATCGGATTTGTCAATGAAGGCAAACTCTACAAAGACGGAAAACTCTCGTCGGCGGAAGTTGATTTGCTCAAACAATGGATTAATGCCGGACTTGAACTCGGCAATCATACATATTCTCACCTGAGTTTGCACAGCAATCCTTTGGAAAAATACACGGACGAAATAATCAAGGGCGAAATCTTTACAAAAAAACTGCTTGCCGAAAAGGGAATTCAGATTCGTTATTTTCGTCATCCGTATTTAAATACAGGTTTGGATTTACGGGTTAAAAAAGATTTGGACGCATTTTTGAGTGAGCACAAATACACAATTGCTCCCGTTACGATTGATAATGGCGATTGGATTTTCGCACGTGCTTACGATAATGCGATTGAGAAAAATGACAGGAAATTAAAACGGCAGATCGGCAACGCTTACGTGCCGTATTTGGAAGCAAAAACAAAATACTGGGAACAACAATCGCTCAAATTATTCGACCGCGAAATAAAGCAAATCCTGTTACTTCACGCAAATTCAATCAACGCAGATTATTTTGATGACATCGCCAAAATGTATAAAAAACGTGGTTATAATTTTATAGCTTTGGAAGAAGCCTTAAAAGACGAAGCCTACAAATTGCCTGATACTTTTACACGAAGAGCCGGAATTTCGTGGCTGCATCGCTGGGCTTTGGAAAAGGGAAGAGAAACAATTGTCAAAGATGAACCGGGCGTTCCCGAATTCGTGATGAAAGCGGCGGGAATTGATTCCGAATAAATGAAAAAAGCGGAAATAATTATCATCGGAAGCGGCGTTGTCGGGGCGAGTGTCGCATTTCATTTAACCGAAAAAGGTGCGAAGGATGTTTTGATTCTTGAGTGTGAAGCAGCACAAGGTTTGGGAGCAACGGGAAAAGCCACGGGCGGTGTGCGTTCGCAGTTTGAAACCGAAATAAATATCAAAATGTCGCAGTATTCGATTGATTTTTTTGAGCGTTGGGATTTCGATTGCGGCTACGAACCTCGCGGTTATTTGTTTTTTGCGACGAAGAAAACAGAACTTGAATATTTGAAGAAAAATGTCGCTAAACAAAAATCTCTCGGCGTAAAAGGTATTGAGATTGTTGATACAAACACGATCTCCGAAATCGTCAAAGGTTTGAACTGTGAAGATATTATCGGCGGAACTTTCGGTGAAACTGATGGTTTTATCAATCCTCTAGCAGTGATGGAAGGTTTTACCGAAAGGGCTTTGGCAAACGGTGCGAAGATTCAATATTCAACGGAAGTTTTATCAATCGAAAAATACGGCGAAGAAGTTACGGCGGTTGAAACTAATCAAGGCAGAATCGAATGCGAAAATGTAGTAATTTGCACAGGTGCCTGGGCAAAAAGTTTGGCAAAAACCGTCGAAATTGATTTGCCGATCAAACCTTTGAAACGCCAGATCGTCTGGGCAAAGAGCGAAAAAACTTTACCGGAAAATCTGCCGATGGTTATAGACATCGGCACGGGTTTTCATTTTCGCCCCGCTAAAGATTCCGCTGATGAATTACTTTTTGCATATCCCGATACAGACGAAAAACCTTCATTCAACACGGATTTTGACGAATTATTTATCCCAAAAGTTTACGAACGTGCAAAAAAGCGTGCAAAATTTTTAGCCGAAACAAAACCGATATTGGCAAAATGCCGTGCGGGACTTTATGCGAATACGCCCGATCATCACGCAATTTTGGGTGGTTGTGAAGTTAAAGGTTTATATTTTGCCAACGGTTTTTCGGGACACGGCGTAATGCACTCGCCTGCCACGGGACGAGCTTTGGCGGAAATAATTCTGGATGGTGAAAGTAAATTTTTAGATGTTTCGTGTTTGAGTCTGGATAGATTTGCGAAAGGCGAACTGCTTCACGAAACTGCATTTATATAAATTGGAATAAATAAGCGTTATTTTCAGCATTATCTTGAAAAGAGAGAATTTCAAGAGGTGAAAATGTTTTATAAAATTTCGGCATTATTTTTATTATTTGTAGTGGTTTCATTCTCGGCGGTCTGTGCAAATTCGCAAAGCACGAGGGATAAAAAAGTTCAAAAAATTGACGGTTGGAAAACAAATATCGGCAAGCGTTCGATTGAATTGGATGAAATAATTTCAGGCGGTCCGGGCAAGGACGGAATTCCCGCACTTGTTGATCCGAAATTTGTTTCGCTTGAAGAAGCGGGAAAATGGCTTGGGGAAAAAGAACCCGTGATTTCGCTTGTGATTGATGGCGAAGCTCGTGCATATCCTCTGCAAATTTTGATTTGGCACGAGATCATTAATGACGAATTTAACGGCGTTCCGGTGGCGGTTACATTCTGTCCGCTTTGTTATTCGGCGATTGCTTTTGACCGAAGGCTTGACGGCAAAACTTATAATTTCGGCGTGTCGGGAATGTTGCGGCATTCGGATATGATTATGTTTGACCGTGAAACTGAAAGTTGGTGGCAGCAAATCACGGGCGAAGCTATTGTCGGAGATTTGACGGGCAAAGAACTCAAACAAATTCCCGCACAAATCGTCGGTTTCGGGCAATTTGCCGAAGCCTTTCCGAAAGGTTTAGTTGTTTCGCGGGAAACGGGATACAACCGAGATTACGGGCGAAATCCTTATGTCGGCTATGACGAAATCGGCAAAGCACCTTTTCTTTTCAGAGGCAAACTTGACGACAGACTTCCGCCGATGGAAAAAATTGTCGTAGTCGAAATCGGCGGAGTAAGCAAAGCCTATCCACGCACGATCACGCGAAAAATGCGTGTCATCAACGATGAAATAAAATCAAACAGCATCGTAATTTTCCACAACGATGGAGCAAATTCCGCACTCGATGCAGGACGAATCAGCGATTCAAAAGACATCGGTGCAACGGGAGTTTTTGATTCGGAAATAGACGGAAAAGTTTTGACTTTCAATTTTGCGGACGGCGTTTTTATTGACAAAGAAACAAATTCAAAATGGAATATTTTCGGTAAAGCCTTTGCAGGAAAATTGAAAAACAAACAGTTAAAACCCATTAAACACGGCGATTATTTTGCTTTTGCATGGCTGACATTCCGCCCGAAAACCGAGATTTATAGAGATAAATAATTTAAGTTTTTTTCGACAGAATTTAAAAACAGAAATGAACAAGATACTTTGGTTATTTTAAATGTGTTATTCATCTCTGATAATTTTTTGTGGTAAATTTTAAGTATGACAACAGCAATTATTCACCATCCGATCTATTTAAAACACAAAACGGGCGAAGGGCATCCCGAAACGCCTTTGCGTTATGAAGCCGTGATGAAGGCGTTAAAGGGCGATGAAGAACTTTGGGATTCGACGAAAGAGATCGAAGCGGAAAAAATTTCCAAAGGAATCATTCAATCGGCACATACGAAGGATCATTATAAAACAGTCGAAGAAGCATTCGGGAAAGGTTATGAAGCACTCGATAATGACACGATGATCTCGATGAAGTCTTTTGATGCGGCGGTTTATGCGGCGGGCGGAGTTTGTCGGGGCGTGGATGCAGTAATGAACGACGAGGCGAAAAATGCGTTTATTGCGGTGCGTCCGCCGGGGCATCACGCGACGGCTGAGAATGCGATGGGATTTTGTTTATTTAATAATGTTGCGGTGGCGGCGAGATATGCACAGAATCAATATAAGGAAATCGAGCGTGTGGCGATTGTTGACTGGGATGTCCATCACGGGAACGGAACGCAGGGGATTTTCTTTGACGATCCGAGCGTGCATTTTTTCTCGATGCACCAATATCCGTGGTATCCGGGATCTGGAAGTTGGGGCGAACAGGGTTTTGGTCGCGGAAAAGGTTACACGATGAATGTTCCGGTCAAAGCAAAAGTTCCGGCGAAACAGCAAGTTCGTATGTTTGAAAATGCAATTGGTGATATTAACAAGAATTTTAAGCCCGATTTGATAATAATCTCGGCGGGTTTTGACGCACATTTGACCGATCCGCTTGGACAATTGATGCTGGAAGACGCGGATTATATTTCGATGACGAAAACGATCAAGCAATGGGCGGATGAAACTTGCAAAGGGCGAATCGTTTCGGCTTTGGAAGGCGGTTATAATCTGGAAACTTTGGGCGAAACGGTTAGAAATCACGTGGCGGAATTGAACAACTCTTAAAGTTAAGCAAAAGGGAATGTTTGTGATAAACTCTTGAAATAATTCCAACAGAATTTATCGAGAGGAGGAAAACGAGATGCCGGATGTAGAAATCCCTTGTGTTCAATGTAAAGAAGATTTTATTTTTTCGGAAAAAGAACAGGAAAATTTTTATCAAAGAAATATGATGACACCGCAGAGATGTCCGCAATGCCGTTCAAAAAAGGCGGCAAAAAAGGAAAATGCTCCGAAGCGTTTTGAAATCGTCTGCGATCATTGCGGAAAACACGATACAGTTCCGTTTCAACCGAAAGTCGGACGTTCGGTTCTATGCAAAGACTGCCATCAGGCGAACCGTTCAAGATCAAAAGTAGCTTGATCAACGGATAATGGAAAATGGATAATGGATAATTTTTTATTCTTCATTTTCCATTTTTCGTTATCCATTTTCCATTAAAGAAATTATGTTTGAAACTGTTGATTATCAGATAAATAAAAATGTGGCGATTGTCAGGATGAATCGTCCCGAAGCATTAAATCTAAAAGAATTCCCCGTCTGCTTGCAGCGTGGGTTTCCTTATTAGCCCTGAAAGGGCGACAGTTCTTTGTTCTTAGAAAATTCGTGGTAGTCGGTGCTTTGACCGACTAATTTTCGGGCGAAT
>JALZKH010000021.1 GCA_030859345.1 Acidobacteriota bacterium
ATTCGCCCGAAAATTAGTCGGTCAAAGCACCGACTACCACGAATTTTCTAAGAACAAAGAACTGTCGCCCTTTCAGGGCTAATAAGGAAACCCACGCTGCAAGCAGACGGGGAATTCTTTTAGATTAACAGAATCAGCAGTTGCAAAATCGGTAATCGAAATTGATTTTCTTGGTAAATGTTCCAATCCCAAATATTTCAACTCGCTCGTAAGGTCTTTCTTTTTAATTCCTTTTCTAATTTCTGTTGAAATATCATCAATAGCGAGAATTTTCCAACCAACCGGCACGCCCTTTTCAAATTTCGTTTCTTTGTAGCCGGGAAAACGCATCCGCACAAACCATTCGCGGTAGATTTCCTCAGCCATTTTTTCCAATAGTGCAATCCGGCGTTTGTTGTTTTCAATCAGGTCATCGTAGGCGGAAAGAACGGCGGCGATTTTTTTCTGTGTTTCGATTAATGGAATCTTTATTTTTAATTTATGCAAATGATTCTGATTTAGAGTTGGAACTCCTGCACCGGAATTGAAATTTTCCAAGTGCATCATTTGAAGAAAATAATAAACAAATTTTGGATGATTGCCTTTGAAATCTTTTACATAAAGTGTCGTGTTTAATGGAAAAAAATCTACTGCAAGATATTGAACCGTTCCTAATGAACCCGAACGACCTGTAACAACGCCCGGAGCTTTTGATTTAAAGTGTTTATGAAAAGCCTTTATCGAAGTGCTTGCGACAACGGGATAATCGCCTTCAATAATATTTTGGTTTGGTAAATCGTAACCTCTTTTTAATTTTGCAAAATCATTAAAATTGCATTCTTTCCAATTCATAAACATTAACCTGCAACCGCTTTTACATTTTGAGAAATAACACTTTCCAGTTTGCCTGCTTCTTCATTGAGCGTTTCAAATTCATCATTCAGTTTGAGAATTTCATCAATAAATTCTGCTTCCGTTCTGCCGTCTTCTTCGATCACCACGCCGACATAGCGACCGGGATTGAGCGAATAATCCTGTTCACGGACTTCTGCGGGAGTCGCCAGTTTGCACAAACCCGTTACGTCTTCATATTTCGCTTCGGGAAAACGCTCTTGAAGCCAGCCAATATGTTTATAAAAAATCTCGGCGTTTTTCACTTCGCTGTGCAGTTCTTCGAGTGCGGATTTCAAGGCTTTGGTTTCGCGGTCGCCGCCCCCGCGTTTGCCTTCCGCTTTGGCTTTCTCGGCAAGCGTCTTTTCGTGTTGGCGAACAATCTTGTCCAGACGTTTCACGCCGTCGTGCAATCGTTCAAAAAACGGCGTAAAGGTTTTTAATAATTCGTGTTGTTTTTGATTGTGTTCGTCAACGGTTAAACCGTCCGCAACCGCCGACGTTTCCGGCAATTGCAGTTTGTCAAAATGTTTCCATTGTTCGAGCAGATCGGCGACCGCTTCCGTGCCTTCCTTTTCCTTCAAAACTTCCGTCAACTTTTTAGAAATCGGCTCGATGTGTTGTTTGCTTTCGAGAAGTCTTTCCATTCCTTTGGCAAAATATCCGTCAATCAAATTTACAAACTCTTCGTGCTTACCGCGATGTAGTTTTGAAATTATTGCAATGTTGTTTACCTGTTCTTCGGTAAATTCACGATGCGAACGGTCAATCTGCGTAAAGATATTTCGTGCATCAATAAACAAAATCTTGTCGTTCTGTTTGTCTTTATCAAAAAACCAAAGCGTCGCCGGAAGCGTTACCGTGTAAAACATATTCGACGGCAAAGTGAGCATCGCGTAAATCAGATTGTTATCAATCAAAGTCTGCCGAATATCGCTTTCGGAATGCCTCGCGTCCGATGCCGAATTTGCCATTACAAGTGCCGCCCGACCTTTCGCATTAAGCGAAGTTGCGAAAAGATTTATCCAGAGATAATTCGCATTTGGCACGGTTTCTTTACCGATATTTTCTTTTTTTACTTTGCCCTTGTTTCGCGGTATGCCGTAAGTATTAAAACGCTCGTCGTTTTCAACCGAACCCAAACTCACATCGTCAACATTAAACGGCGGATTTGCTAAGACATAATCAAACTTTCCAACCGATTTGAAATGATCTTCATAATAAGAATTGCCCTGTATAACTTTCCCTCGAAGACCATTAACGGCTAAGTTCATCTTGGCTAACTTTACGTTTTCGAGAGTTTTTTCTTGTCCCCAAACATAAAGGTCTTTAGCACCTAAATCATTTTGATCTTTCCGGTGTTCTTCAATAAATTTAGCTGATTGCACAAACATTCCGCCAGAACCACAAGCAGGATCAAAAACTTCTCCATCGTGCGGTTCAATTATTTCTACCATCAAACGCACAACGGAACGCGGAGTAAAAAATTCGCCTCCGCCTTGACCTTCGGACAAAGCAAATTCACCGAGAAAATACTCGTAAATCTGCCCTAATAAATCACCTTCAGCATCGTTTGGAATATTAGAGAAATTCTTTAATAAGTCTTTCGGGATATGTTGCATATTCTCATTTCTTGTTAAACGAAAATATTCATCTTGGGGCAAAACTCCGGCAAGTTCCGGTTTATATTGCTCGATCAATTGCATCGCTTCTTTAATAACTTTAGCAATATCTTCTGATTCGGGAAGCGTCAGCAAATAATCATAACGAGCCTTTTCCGGCAAATAAAAGCCACATTTCTCAATCGCAATTTCAGAAATTTCCTTTTCCCTGCGTGTGCCTTTGAGTTCCTCATATTCGGCTTTGATCGCATCTTCAAACTGCCGATATTTATTATCAGCAAATTTAAGAAAGATCAATCCCAAAACCGGAGTCGAATACTCACTTGATTTCAAGTCTGAATTTGCCCGTAATGTGTCGGCACTTCGCCAAAGATCAGCTTCGAGTTGTTTAAGTTCTTCTTTTGTCATATTTATATGAAATTTTTGAGATCAGGAAACCTAAAATGATTTTGTGATTTTACATTAATTATTTGAATTTGAAAAAGTTTGATTTATTTGTTTTGAGTATGGCACAATATTTTTACTTAACAAAAAGAGGTGTAATGATGAATCGAGAAGAAGCTATTGAAATAATAAATAATACAATCCCCGAAAAAGATGCTCCAATCATACTTGATATTATTGACAAAACAATTGAGATTATGAGTCTCGAACCACTTATGAGTGATGAAGAATTCATCGCTCTTTCAATCGAAGAAAGACATAGAGAATTGGTTACTTCAAGGGTTTGTTCGTTTAAGTTTAGCGACGATTTGAGATGTGTTTTTATAAGATTTGTCGGAGATAAAACGCCTTTGGCACAAGCTATATTTTTTCCGATTGAAGCTGTTTGGTCTTTTCTCGACACGGCACGTAATTACTTTGATACGCCCGGAACTACATTGACCTCCGATGAAATTGAAGAATTTTCATTTAATAAAGCGGTAAATATGTTTTGTATAATGATTAGAAATATTTATCCGCGATTTATGGCGACAATGCACTCTATCACCGACGAAACAATCAACGAGTGGTATCGCCAAGAGAATGAGCATTTTAGGCAATATCGTGCCAGTCAGGGAGACTTTATTCCGAGCAATGAGCCGGTAGTAAGAAAAGTTCGTCAAAATATAATTAAGGATTACAGCAAAGAAGTTAAGGGTGTTTGGGAAGGCGAGAAAAAAAGATTTGAAAATTACCAAAAAATGAGATTTGCTGAAGAATACGAAAAACTTTACGAGCATTGGAATACAATTTCGTTGCTATACCGCAGCAAAAAAGACTTTCTTGGTTATGCGAAAAGAAACGGTTTTGAAGATACGCCTGATGATTTACTTGAACAGTTGAAAGGCTCACATCATCGCGGTATGAGTTTAAAGGCTTTGGAACATTCTGCAAGAAGAATCGGTTTAATCAATTCCGATAATGAGGATGACGAAATTCTCGAAAAAAGACGGACTGGAATAAACGCATCCGGTTTTTCAGAAACAACACTTTTTAAATACTTAGAGGAAGGAAAGAAAATTATCGAAACTCAGCAATCTCATAGACTTGCAGAAACTACTCCGCCTGATGTTAAACAATTGACGGAGTAGTTTCCGTGTTTTACTCCACCACTTTGCACAACTTGGCGGAGTAAAACGGCGATTTCACTCCACCAAAAAAAAACACTAAAAGTATGTTTTAGACAACTCTTGTTTATTTTAATCTAATTGGTCTTGATGAATTTATTTTCATCAAGATTTTTTTATTTAGGAGTGAAAAATTATGGAAAAAGAAATTTTAGTGGCAGATGAGGTTGCCGAAATTTTGCGGGTAGATAGACAGAGAATTTATGAATTAGTGAGAACTAATCAAATTCCAGTCATTAGGCTTGGCGAGAGGCAGTATCGGTTCTCCGCACAAGCAATCGAAGAATTTTTGCACGTTGGCGGAAACTTAAAAGCAAAGGAGGTTGGAGAGAATGAATTGTAAACAGAAAGCGTCGGGTGCTGTAACACTCGACGCTCTAAATAAATCACTGATTAACAATATGAATTTATCAGATTATTTGAAAGCATTCTTGCCAGATGAGAATGAGAAGATTCATTTTCGAGCATTCAAAGCAAAGGACGCACCGGACACAAATTTTAACAGAGCGGCGAAAATATCATTCAGTCGAAAGGAACTGATGAATAAGTTAAACGAAACAGAACTGCGAAAACTTAATCATCATCGAGGGATTTACTTTGTAGTTAATTCCGGCGGCGACAATGACAAACAAATAAATCACTTTAACGCGGTGTTTGTCGAAAATGATGAGAAAACACTTGCAGAACAGAATCGGGCATTAGATAAATGCCCGATTCCAACATCAATCAGAATAGAAACAAAGAAAAGTATTCACGCTTATTGGTTGTTAAATGAAAATTGTTCTGCTGATATTTGGAGCGACTTACAACTGAGATTGATCGGATATTTCGATGGCGATCCGGTAGTTAAGAATCCGTCGCGGGTGATGCGTCTTCCATTTTTTCAGCACTTAACTTATAACTCTGACGTTAGGGGAAACTATGAACATAAACTGGTTGAAGTAAAGCAATTCAATCCAGAGAGAAGATATTCGATTGAGCAGTTACAGATAGCATTTCCGGCAGTTAAACTTGTGAATAAAAAGTCGGAGGCTCAATTTAACGGTCAGGAAACAATCAACAACGGCGAGCGGAATTCAACGCTTTTTTCACTTGCCGGAACTCTGCGGCGAAAAGGCTTGGACGAAATGGAAATTGCTGCTGCACTTAAAGAAGTCAATCGCAATCGTGTCAATCCGCCATTGGCAGAATCTGAACTTAGTTTAATCGCAAAAAACATAACACGGTATGAACCGGAAGAAGATTTTACCAAACCCGCAAAATTAAATATTGAAACCGAAAAAAGTATTTCCGTTCCGGTGCTTTCTGAAAAAGCCTTTTACGGTTTGGCAGGTGAAATTGTCCGCACTATCGAACCACACACGGAAGCCGATAATGCCGCGTTGTTAGTTCAACTATTGACAGGTTTCGGCTCGCTAGTTAATAAAGCCGCCTACTTTCGGGCAGAAGCAGATTTTCACTATACAAAATTGTTTGCTGTGTTAGTTGGGGCATCTTCAAAGGGACGAAAAGGCACTTCCTGGGGACAGATTCGACGGCTACTTCTGAAAGTAGATGAAACTTTCATAAATGTTATTCAAGATGGCTTATCAAGTGGCGAAGGTTTAATTTATCACGTCCGCGATCCTCAATCGAAAAGTGTTCCAATCAAAGAGAAAGGAAAGATTACCGGCTATCAGGATGAGATTGTTGATGAGGGTGCAAAGGAGAAAAGAGCATTTATTATCGAGCCGGAGTTCGCACGAGTACTGCGGGCAATGCAACGCGACGGCAACACGCTATCCAGTATCATCCGGCAAGCGTGGGATTCAGATCGTTTGAAGATTATGACAAAAAATCCGATTCATGCGAGCGATGCTCATATTTCAATAGTTGGGCATATCACAAAAGATGAACTGCTAAGAAACTTGGATGAAACGGAAACCGCGAACGGGTTTGCCAATCGTTTTTTATGGATATATACACGCCGGAGTAAGTATTTACCTGAAGGCGGAAATTTATGTGATTCAGAAATTAATCATCTTGTCGAAAAATTAAAGTTAGCAGTTGTTTACGCCAAGATTACTAAGGAACTGAAACGCGACGATCAGGCACGCAAAAAATGGATTGAAATCTATCCGAAACTATCGGACGGACATACCGGACTACTCGGTGCGGTTACATCCAGAGGGGAGGCACAAGTAATGCGACTCGCCTGTTTGTATGCCCTTTTGGATAAATCAGAGGAAATAAAACTACCCCACTTGGAAGCGGCACTCGCATTGTGGCAATACAGCGAAGATTCAGCGAAATATATTTTTGGAAATCAAACCGGAAATAAGATTGCCGACGAAATTTATAATGCATTGCTTGCTTCGGAAGTTGGATTGACGCGAACCGATTTATCAAACCTATTCAAAAGAAACAAGAATTCAAATCAGATTGATAGGGCTTTGAAGGTCTTAATTGATCTTGGAAGAATCACAGTTGAGAAGGAACAGACTGAAGGAAGACCGAGAGAAATATTGAAGGTTATGCGATACGAAAAAAACGAATTTAACGAAGAAAGACAAGATTACGAGCCTTAATTCGTTTAATTCGTTAATTTCGTTCTCAATTTTATTTCTTGATTGAGTGATTATTGTAGAAAAAAAAGATTGAAGTTGGTGGAGGTCTGACTAAGGAGAAAACAAAGCTATGAAAACAAAAACTGAAAAAGCGTTACCCAAGATGATGCCCGGAACTGTTCACGCTCAGTATGTGCGGTGCGGTAAATCGAATTGTAAATGTGCTGATGGTGAACTCCACGGAGCTTATTTTTACCATTTTGTTCGCATCGGCGGACGACTCAAAAAACGATACATCAAGGCATCGGAGGTAGAGCAGGTTAAAGCCGCTTGTCTTAAATGGCAGCGGGAACAACAAAAGAGGATTGCAGCCTCGAAAATTAATTGGCAATTACTGCGTGAAATCAGAGAACAACTTGGTGAGATAGAAAGTTTCACCAACAAACAAGAGGTATAGAACATGAAGATTAAACATAAATCCAGATTGAAAAAACAAAAAAGACCAAAAAAAACAGGGGCAACTAATAAAAAACAGGAAAGATCATTGATCTTAAAGGAAGTGTCTGAAACCGGCGAATATGAGATTCAGAAGAAATCATCTTCTGCTGAAATCACAAAAAAAGTGAGCTTTCCGAAAACGAGTGAAGAACTCTACAAGAAAACGCCGGAAGAGTTTAGAAACGTAATGACTGCAATTGATGTCTATAATTATGAAACCAGAAAAGTTGAAGTGCATTCGGATTCATTAGAAAGTTTCCTCGGTTATGACTCGCTGATGCGGGTAATGGGAAAGTATTTTGGTCAGCAAGTTGCCTATTACCATTCAGCTGAAGGCGGCAGTCTATCGATTGAACAAGCACGCAAAGAAGTTTACCGGAAGAAAATAAGTGATGAAGAAGCAGAGGAATTATTCATAAGATTAATGAAGATTCCGAGTGAAAGTATTTCGTTCTGGAATTTACAGGAACTAAACGACAACTCTCCGGCAATGGCACAAAACCTCTGGGAGATGATTAAACGGGATGCGGCACTGGAGTTTGAAAGCGGACATCGGGCGGCGGCGGCATTAGAGCCGGCTGATTATATGATCGACGCGTGGAACCGGGCAAGTTATATCGGCTTGCGTGAATCGTTATGTGAAGAATGGCAGCCGAAAGGCGGAATCGAACTGACGATGATTGATGCAATTGCTCAAGCGTGGCTGATGCTTCAGCACTGGACTGAGGAAAGTGTCAGACGGGCGAAAACCAGACCGCGTGAAGAGGATCACCAATTCAGAGAATGGAAAAAATGGCAGACTGCCAAAAGTGCTAAACAATGGGACGATGGTTTTTGGGATATTCCGTATGTCTATGAACAAAAGGCAATCGAGCATGCCGCACAGATGGCGGATCGTTGGCAGAGAATGTATTTTAGGGCAATTCGTAATTTGAGAGATTGGCGACGATATACTCCGCAACTGAATATAAAAAATGCGAACCAGGTAAATATCGCCACAGATGGCGGACAGCAAGTGAATGTTTCAAACACGGAAAAGAAAAAGTAAAAAGATTACTTCTGGCAATCCTTTTTCGGAGGTCTGCCGGGCTTTCCATAAGTGGTTACGTTTTCTAAGTCTTTTTCTTTAATTAGATAATCACGTCCGATTTTTTCAGCAGTAAGCGTTCCTTCATTTATCAACTGATAGATTCTTGAACGTGCTACATCTAATTTTTTTGCGGCTTCCAATGTAGTTAAAAGTTTCATAATTTTTATTATGATTGTCTTAAAAAACTATGTCAAATTATAGTTTATTTACTTGATTAAAACTATAATATGTTATAGAATAATAGTTAGTTGGAAACAACTTAAATCTTAAATTTGAGAGGTCAAAATAATGATTAGATTAACTACCGAAAACACGAAAAACGCAATCGAAAGATGCAAGAAATTAAAGCCGAAAGTTATCTATTTATCGAATAGAAAATTTATAGTTCATTCAGCAAATAATAATAAAACATACACGGTTTTATTTGATGTAAAAGACGGCGAAAAGCTGGGACAATGCGAATGCAAGGCTTCGGAGCGTGGTTTGGTTTGCTATCACTTGGTAGCAGGTGCAACAGCGAATATTTACCGACAATCATTAAAACAAATTCATTAAAGGCGAAAAGGCTTTGGATAGCGTGAACTACTCCAAAGCCTTTTCTTTGACTAATCAATAGATGATTAGATTAACTAAACGGAGAATATCATAATGGCAGGGCAAATTACAAAACGCGGCGAAAATACTTGGTATATTCGCATCTTCTTAGGCAGAAATGCAGATGGAAAAAGAAAGTATTTTAATAAAACGATTCACGGCACAAAGAAGGAAGCAAACAAGTTTTTGACGGCGAAACTTCGGGAAAAGGACTTAGGCGTTTTTGTCGAACCCGCTTCGGAAACGCTCAATAAATATTTAGATCGTTGGCTTGTGGAAATTGCTAAGCCGCGACTTCGGGAAAATACTTATAAAAGCTATGTTTGGATTGCCGAAAATTATATCAAAAAACATATCGGCTTAAATCGCTTATCTGATTTACAGGCTTATCAGATTCAAAAGTTTTACGGTGCGATGCAGAAACAAGGACTTTCGGCAAGAACGGTGCGTTATGCTCATACCGTCCTTTCGTCTGCATTAAAGCAAGCGGTCA
>JALZKH010000027.1 GCA_030859345.1 Acidobacteriota bacterium
AGAGTAACTCCTCGGGATTCTAAAGTAAGTTCTAACTCCTTATCTTTGTATGCTTTATCAGCGAACAGATGACGAGTCGGAACTGTCAGATGTTCTTCTTTGAAAGCTGTCAGATCGTGTTTTGAAGCCTCTGTCAGAAACAATTGAAACGGCACGGGCAAACTCCTTGTTTGACGAACAGCCAGATTGTGAAGTTTAACACCGTGATAATAAATCTCTTTGCTCGAACAATATCCGAAGTCGGCAATCTCAGGAGCAACGCGACCTGATTTGGCATTCTTGCCCCGTTTAAGCATCACGGGAAAAGAATCAATCAGCGAATCTTCGGTGGCGGTCAGATCAAGCACGCGATGTTTTTCGTTCAGAAGTAGATCGGTGATGACGGCAAAGTGATTAGCTAAATTATTGAGCCGATTGTTAAATGCTTGATATGTCGGCAGGTCGGGAAAGCAATCCTGCCAATGATTAGCGATGTAATCGTATATTTTCTGTTGTTGGTATTGATTGTTCAGCATACCGAAAAAATAACAGGTAACGAGTTCCTGGTCGGTAAATAAAGGCTTCGAGTTGTTGCTCAAGCGTTGATGTTTCAAAACAATGTTTGTATCGTAGAGATGGCAGATTAGACAAAAGAGTTCGATAAGTTTGATTTCCATAATAACTTCATCTTATCGAATTTATGTCTATCTGCTAAATTTCTACTCTTGATTCGCATAATTAAATAGCTTCCATTGTAAAAACTCCGAAGCCGTGAAAAAAACATAGGTTGTCAGTCTGACAAAACCGTTATCTGCCTGAAATCTGTTTAAAAGAAAATTTCGTAACCCCCTGTTCCTCTGAGGTGAAAATCTTCTTATGTCATTTATTCGGATTATATTTCCCAATAATTGCGTCCAATTTTTTTGCCGTTTCAGGATTCCAATGTTCGGGCTGCGTAAAGATCGCACTTTGCGTTCCGCCTTCAAATGGATTCGGCGTTTCTTTATTTGCCACTCGTTTTACCGCCTCTTTCAAAACCAATTGAGCATTACGAACATTTTTTGTCAGATATTCCACGACCATATCAATCGAAACAGCGTCGTGGTCTTCGTGCCAGCAATCATAATCGGTAATAAGTGCCATTGTCGCATAAGCGATTTCGGCTTCGCGGGCGAGTTTTGCTTCCTGCAAATTCGTCATTCCGATGATGTCCATTCCCCATTTTCGATAAGTTTCCGATTCCGCTTTCGTCGAAAACGCCGGACCTTCCATACAAATATAAGTCCCGCCGCGATGCACTTTTAAGTCTTCGACGGTTCTGCAAGACGCTTCCAGAATGTCGCCCAATTCTTCGCAAACGGGATGCGAAAATGTGATGTGTCCGACAATTCCTTCGCCGAAAAACGTAGATTCTTCCGTGCGTCCGCGGGTTCTGTCAAAGAATTGGTCGGGAATACAAAAATCCGTCGGTGCAAAATCTTCACGCAAACTTCCAACCGCCGAAACGCTCAAAATATAATCCACGCCAAGCATTTTCATCGCATAAATATTCGCCCGAAAGGGAAGTTCCGAAGGCGTTAATTTATGCCCGCGTCCGTGCCTCGGCAAAAAGGCAACGCTCACGCCTTCCAATTCACCAATAATAAAAGCATCCGAAGGTTTCCCGAACGGCGTTTCTATTTCCAATTCTCTAACATTCTCAAGTTCCGGCATTTGATATAAACCACTGCCGCCGATTATTCCGATATTTAATTTTTCCATATTTTATTTTATTTTTATTGTTTCTACTCCTCTTGCTTTTTCATTTGGATAAATTTCTTCTGATAAAATATTTACTTCTTTAATTTCTTTTACGAAAAACTTATATTTTGGATGATAAATTTCAAGTGGATTCTTTTCAACATTATCTTTTAATTCACCCAAAACAGTTATTTCAGCATATAAATTATTGTTTAAAAAACTTTTTTTATAATTTATTTTGTTAGCGTTTCTTGCTTCGCCAATTTTTTGACGAGATTCATAATCCATCTCTAAAGCTATAACTTTTTCTTGCTCAAGACATTTATCACTGTAAAAAATGAATTTGTGATAACCGAGAACAATACCTTTTGTCTGAATAATTCCCGATTGATAATTTTGCGGAGCGTTAGCCAAAACACAAAAATCTAATACACTTTTATTAATGACGTTGACTGTTTTAACTTCCTTAAATGTTTGGCAGACAAAGCAGAAAGGCAAAATAATAAACAAAATAAGAATTTGAGATATTTTTTTAATCACTTTTTTATTTATTCGGCTTCCTTAAAATTTCCTGTAATAGATAAATCAAATTCGTCTTCTCGCCAATCAATTGAAAACCTCGTTCCATCTTCAAAATCAATAATTACTTCTTCTTTTCTGTTTCGGCGAATCTTTTTTACAATTTTTCCTTTTAAAAGTTTTGTTGCTCTTTCTTCTTCATTTTTGAGCTGTTTCTTTGGGTCTTTATCATAAACCGCACTCGTTTTTCTCATTTTAAAATTTCCAATTCAAATAATTTTCGATGTCATTTTTTGCTCCATCTGCTTGCTCACGCATATATTAGCTATTTTAAACACACTTAGAACTAAATTAAAACTTCCAGAAAACAGGAATTAAAAGCGAAGCCGTAATCCACAGGATAATGTTTAAAGGCGTGCCGACTTTGACGAAATCGAAAAATTTGTATTGTCCGGGACCGTAGATCATCGTGTTGGTTTGATAACCCACGGGAGTCATAAAACTTGCCGAAGCCGCAAATGTAACGGCTACTAAAAACGGTATCGGACTGACTTCAAGCGTGGCGGCGGTGGCAATAGCAATTGGTGCGATCAAGGCGGCACTCGCGTTATTGGAGATCATTTCGGTTGAGATCGAAGTCAGCAGATAAAACCCCGAGACGAGCAAAACCGGACCAAACGAACCGACCGAAGAAAGAATCGTTAAGGAAACCATTTCTGCCGCACCGGTTTTTTCAAGTGCCGTGCCGAGCGATAAAACGCCAGCCAGCAGAAATATGATCTTCCAGTCAATCGCCTGATAAACTTCATCAAGTAACAGACAGCGGAATAATACGAGCAAGATAGCCCCGACTACCGATGAAACGACAATCGGCAAAAAGCCCAGACTAGCCGATAAGATTACGCCCACGACGATCAAAATTGCGATAACGACCTTATCGCGTCGAAACTTGACCGTTTCCGTTTCCGATACAATTATAAAGTCATTGTCCAGTTTGAGCGATGCAATGCGGTCTTTGTTTGCCTCGATCAATAGAGTGTCGCCGCCTCTCAGCTTGGTGTCGGAAATTTTTTCACGCAACAATTTGCCGTGCTGACGAATCGCCAAAACGGTTGTGCCGTATTTTTCACGAAAATTTATCTCCTGCAAAGATTCCCCATCAAAAGTCGCGTGCGGTGCAACGACGGCTTCAACTAATTTGTAATCTTCGGAAGTTACGCTTTCGTCGCCCCATTTTGACTGCGGTTTGAGTTTCACGCCCTCGCGTTTCTGCAATGCACGGATTTTTTCGACATCGGCACGGATTTTTAGATTGTCGCCCGCGTGCAGAACAACTTCGGCTGTCGGCAGATTCAGCAATTCTTCGCCACGCCGAATTTCGAGAATTAAAAAATCCAAATCCTTGCAGATCGGAGCGTCCTTGATCTTACAGCCGACTGAAGAACTGTGATCTTGCAAAACAACTTCGGTCAGATATTCGCCAAGCGAAAAAGTTTCGGTCAGATCGCCTTCGCCGCGTCGTTCCGGTATCAGACGAATGCCGATGATGAGCATATAAGCCGTGCCGACAACGAACATCGCCAGACCGAGCGGCAGAAACTCGAACATCGTGAACGCGGGCAGACCTTTTTCCTCGGCAATCGAACTGACCAGAATATTCGTCGAAGTACCAATCAGAGTGCAGACTCCGCCGAGCATCGAAGCAAACGAGATCGGCATCAGCAGTTTTGAGGCACTGATCTTGGTTTCCTTGGCAACACCCAAAATAATCGGCAAAAAAATCGCAATAACCGGCGTATTGTTGATAAACGCCGACAAAACGCCGACCAGAATCATCACGGCGATCATTGCCACCCAGAAGTTTTGTTTGAAGATGCGATTAACAAAAACACCTAAAAAATTGACCGCCCCAGTTTTGAAAAGTCCCGCACTGATGATAAACATTGACGCAACGGTAATCGTCGCCGTATTACTAAAACCCGCTAAACCTTCCGCCGGCGAAAGAATTTGGCTGACGAGCAGAATCGCCATTATCAAAAGTGCCACCAGATCAACCGAGATTTTTTCCGTTACGAACAGAACCACCGCAAGCAGAAGCACGCCGAAAACAAAAATCATTTCATATGACATAATTTTTCAAGCTCAAACCAAAAATCGTCAAATGAGATTACCACAGAAACTAGATACTTCAGGTTAAGAGTTTTACTTAATTCTTTAATTGTTTCGTAATTACTATTTTCTGTTTTCAAAATTCCAATTTAACCAATGCTCAATATCTTCTTTAACGTCTTCTGCGTGACCACGCACATACTCATCTTCGTCTTTCAATGCTTTTAAAATTATTGGCTTAACTAAATTCTCATTTAATTTTTCGTGAATTCGTGCAATATGCGAAAAACCGAGAATTTCATTTCCGCGAACATTGAAGTTTTTGTGTTTTGATAATTGAATACAAATTTTTTCTGCATACTCTGAATCTTCAGAATACAAAGCTACCGATAAGACTGCATACAGCAATTCCTTTGAATTATCTCTAGAAATTGCTTCTTCGATTCCTTCTTTGCTCAATTGTTCAATTATTTCGTATTTAAATTGTTTATTCACTAAGTTTTTCCAAATCCGCCAAATCCTGCAAACGTCCCGATGCTTTTTTGTTTTTCTTTAGGTTTTCAAGATCAATTACAGATATTTTTACTTCATCAATTTCAATTTCAATTTTTGATTTGTAGCATTCATCAAAATCAACTCCGTCGGGCGAATTTATCAGATCAATTCTGTTCGGCGGATAACCTAATTGAACAACCATTTCTTTTTGCAAAAAATCTTCTTTTGAAACTTCTAAATCTCCAAAGCCAAAATCTTCCAATGCTTTTAATACATTGGAAGCATTTTCTTCACTCATTTCGAGCCAAACATCTAAGTTTTTGGTATAACGCGGATGTCCGTGAAACGCAATTGCGTAACCACCCAAAATCAAATATTTAACTTTGTTTAAGTTTAACAACTCGATAAACTCTCTGAAATCTTTGTTCAGCATCGGTGTATTTCCAATTATTATATTCCTGTCGGATTTGCTCTAACGCCTCTAATCTTTCAGCGTAAGTTTTTGTTTGCCAATAAGCAAAATCGGATGTTTGCTTACTTAGAGTTGTTTTTGTTATAACTTTTTCGATTGTTCCATCTTTCATAATTTATCAACTTCAATTTTCCAACAATTCATTTAAAACAGCAAACAGGCTGAAAAATAAATCTCAACCTGTTCTTACAAAGATATAAATTTGTTATAGAAATTTACAAATAAGCATTTTTAAGCAGAACCATTGCGGCAGTTTCATCTTCTGCACAAACCGTGCAAGCCGTTCCTCTGCCATCAACGGGACCTTCGTATTCCCATTTGAAAACTTTGTTATATTTTCCGCGTGGATTGATTACGCGGACGTTATTTCCTGTTGGAATTGCGAATAAAATCAACCCATTTGGAAATTTAACTTCAAAACCTTTTCTGCCTTGAATAGTTTTTGCTCCGAGATATTCGAGTTTGTATTCTTTGCTGTTTTTGCCGTAAGAATAGATAATTTCGTCCTTTTCTCCTTCATTTGTCCAGAACGAAAAATGTTCATAACTGTTTTGACCAATTTTGCCGATAGAATAATTTGCGACTTTTTTCTCGGACATATCTTGAGCAAATGTTGTCTGAAAAGTAAAACTTAAAATCAAGGTAATTGTTGTAAAAATAATTAATTTTTTCATTAAATCTCCTTCGCTTATTTTTTATTTTTCTTTGATTTTCCGCAACCTGCCGTATCAATCAAAGTTTTGAGTTCGCCGTTGTCGCGTTTGGTTATAAGTTCGTCCATTGCCTGAAATTTGGCATCTGGTTTTTCCGCAACCATTGCTTCATATGATTTGAGCATACTTTCCAAACCGGCAAGTTGAGCAGCATTTTCGTCTTTTTTGTCTGGGTTTTCTAATTTGTAAGCCGCCATTCCGAGCGAATATTGGATCAGCAATTCGCCACCGTATTTATTTTTCTTTTTTAATGCGTCTTTTGTTAGATCAGTACACATAACTACACTTACATCTTTAGTTTGTGCAACAAATGTAAAAGCATTTTTTCGGGCAGATTCGGCTTTTTCGTCAAAGGGTTTTTCCTCGAGAAATTTGGTTATGCCGATCAATAATTGTTTGTTTTTCTCTTTTGTATCCTGAGCAAAACCGATTTGAACGGATAAACCGATAAACAGAATCGTTGCGAATAATAATGTAATTCTTTTCATAAATTTTCCCCTTAATTATCTAGATTGTTTTCGGATTTAATTTTCCATCAATTTCTTCCAAACGGCAAAGCGGAGTTTGAAAATCATGATAAAAAAGACAAATCCAATCTTCTTCAACTGCTTGTTTGAGTAGATTTCTTTTCGCCTCAAGCGTCTCGGTCGGAAATAGATCATAACCCATAATCCACGGCAGAGGTAAATGTGCAGTTGTTGGGATCAGATCGGCAAATCCGTAAAGCGTTTTGCCGCCTCGCTCAAGTTTTACGGTTTGCATCGTTTCCGAATGTCCGCGAATCGTCTGCATCGTCAAACCTTCGACAACTTCATAATTATCGGGTTTTAATTCCAGTTGACCGCTTTCCTGCAAAGGTCGCCAGTTTTCATTTAAGTAACTCGCTCGGTCGTGTTCGTGCGGATTTTCGGCGGCATTGAATTCTGATTTGGAAACAAAATAGCGGGCATTGGAAAATTGTGGTTTTGGTAATTGGTGATTGGTAATTGGTGATTGGTTTTTTTCTGATTCGTGTAAATTCGCGTGATTCGCGGGCGATTCTTTTTCGGATAAGCAGTTCGCTATCGCTCGCTGTTCTGACAAGATCGTGTTTCCGCCCGCGTGGTCAAAATGCAGATGTGTATTTATGACAATTGAAATATCTTCAGGTTTACAGCCTGTTTTTTCAAAAAGTGTTTGAGCAAACGGTTTTTCGCGGAAAATACCGTAAATTTGGGTTTCTTTTTCCGACCATTTTTCACCGATTCCCGTTTCGATCAAAATCTTTTCTTCAGGCGTTTCGATGAACAGGCAATTCATATTCAGTTTGATGCGGTTGAGTTCGTCGGGGTAACATTTGCGTTCCCATAAAACTCGCGGGACAACGCCGAACATTGCCCCGCCGTCGAGTCTGAATTCCGTATCGGGAATTATTTCTATCCTGTAATCACCAATTAGCATAACGGAAAACGGAAAACGGAAAACGGAAAATGTTTAAGAAGATTTTATATTTGTTTTGATAATCGCTCATCAACTTGATTTTCCATTTTCCGTTTTCCATTTTCCATTATTTATTGCCTTCCTTTGGAGCTTCTGCCGGAGGTTGCTGTTGCTGCATTTGTTCAAGCTGTTTCTGCATTTGCATTTGTTGTTGTTCCTGCATTTTTTTAATTTCTTCTTCGGAAACTTTTGGAATTTCAAAATCCGCTGCGACCTCAACGTGATTATTTTTCTTGATTTCCTCAAGTATTTCTTTTTGTTTTTCCTGTTCCAGTTGGGCTTTGACAAAATCTTCAATCGGAGCATCTCTGCCGGTTGGATTATTGGGGTCTTTCATCATTGTCGAAATTAATATATGCCGCACATCATAAGACGTTTGGGGATTTCCCGTTGGGTCTTTGGTGTCATCTTTTTTTACCAGTTTTATAATGTGATAGCCGAATTTTGTCTTAACCGGATTTGGAGCAACCTCTCCCGGTTCGAGAGCTAATGCCGCTTTTTCAAATTCAGGTGCAAACTGTCCCATCGTTACGCCTTCATATAAACCGCCGCTGTCCTTGCTGCCGGGGTCTTCGGAATATTCTTTAGCTAATTCGGCAAAGTCTCCGCCGGAATTAATTTTTTGGACGATCTCATCGGCTTTTGCTTTTTTCTCTTCCGTTTTAGCTAATTCGGGATGAGCTTTGATATATTTTTGAACTTCCGCATCGGTTACTTCCAGCTTTTTAGCCAAAACATCCTGCACGTAGGTCTGCGTCAAAAACTGAGCCTTTTGCAGCATTGTTTGCACTTCTACGGATTCTTTGAATTCTTCCCAATCCTTCTTTTCAGCCTCGGGCAGAGAACTTAAATTGGAAAGTTTTTCTTCTGCTTCATCGTAATAAATGCGTGTCTTTGCAAACGCTTCTTTGGCTTGTTTTAATTCTTCTTCGGAAGGTTCTTGTCCGGGCTGCAGTTGTCCGCGGCTTCTGGCTAATTCGAGTTTTACATCAATAAATTCCTTAAATTCATTTTCACGACGCTCCGCTCTTCGCTTATTAAAAAATCCGCTCAAAAAACCACTTGCACTACCGCCGTTCCAGAATTCATTAACCCGATCTTCTTTGATAAAACTAAACGGCGGAAGATTTCCTTTGTCTTTGTTTATCTTTTGATCATAATTGATCGCCAAAATTGCCTTTTCCATACTTTCCAATTCTTGTTTGACATTAGGTTTTTGGTCAATGCCTTCTTTTTCGGCGGCACTGGCGATAGATAAAAGTTGTTCTAAATCCTCGGCAAGTTTTTTCTTTTCATCAGGATTTTCCGACAGTTGCTTTAACTGCATCGGATTAAAATCCTTGATAATAATCTGCATTTGTTCTTTCGTAACTTTCGAAAAATCTCCTTCTGCGTGATGTCCGCCGATCTTGTCTTTCCAGAAAACAAGTCCCGCACCGACAGCCAACGTGACTACGATAATAATTAATCCTTTTGTAAATGTACTCAAAATAAAACTCCTTAATAAAATCTTTTCTAAAAATATGTGATTATTGCTTTTGAACTAATTCAAGTAAAACTCCGTTGGTAGATTTTGGATGAACGAAAGCAATTAAGCAACCTTCCGCACCGATTCTAGGGCGTTCATCAATCAATTTCATACCTTCGGATTTTAATTTTTCGAGAGATTTTTCAATATCTTCAACCTCAACCGCAATATGATGAATCCCGCCGCCGCGTTTTTCCAAAAACTTCGAGATCGGCGAATCTTCACTCATTGGTTCAATCAATTCAATACTTGTTTCTCCAATCGGCAGCATTGCCACGCGAACCTTTTGATCTTCGACAACTTCCGAATGTATCTGCTCCAATCCCAAAGCGTCCTGCCAAAACTTCAACGCTTCCTGAATATCTTTTGTTGCAATTCCTAAATGGCTTATTTTCATTTATTTTCTAAAATTCCAATTAAAATTCTTATAATTTCTTCAAGGTTAGTAGGCAATGTGTAAATTCGGACATCTTGCTCAAAGTGTTCATTTTTACGATCAAGTTTAGCGAACTGCCATTCTTGCCCGGTTGAAACCGCTCCGAATATTAAATTATTGGTTGTTTCTTCCGCCTTATCAACAGCAATCATTTCAACGGCTAATTGAGTTATTGCTCTACTTAAATCTCCGTTCTTAGCTTCCACGACCAATAATTCATTATCTCTTTTCAAATAATAATCAAGCGAACCCTTTAGCTGATGATTAATTTCAAACCAGTATTCCGAATTTAGTTTTGCTTTAGTTAGATTACGAACAAAAGACATAATCGGAGCGATTAAAAATTCCCGCCGTGTAATTTCATTTTCCAAGCTGATGTGAATTAAATGATCTTCAATCTGTGCATTTAAATACTCAAACATAGGCAATTCTCGTTCGCTTTTCTCGAGTTGCATCATTACATTTTCTTTCGTGTAGCCAAAGTAATTAAGAACTTCATCGGTTCTTACGCGAAGTTTGAAAAAGTCGGAAAAAGTATAAGGTGTTTCGGGATTTATAATCTGTCTGCTCATTTCAATAATTCCTCAACCGCCGAATACGGATCTCGTTTTTTCTCGGCTACTTCCAAAGCAAAATCTTCTAACTTTTCGCTCGTTCCGTTTTTGCTCAAAATATCTCTTAATAATCTTTCTTGCAACAATTCCAAAAGTCGCCATTTAGCGATTTCTATTTTTCTTTCCAAACTCTTTTCGCCCGTTTCCAGAAAATCTTTGTAACTTTTGATGGCTTCGGCTAAATCTTCGATGCCTTTATTTTCGGTAGCGACGGTTTTGACGATTGGCGGCTCCCAGAAATCGTGGCGATGTGCTAAAGAAAGAAGTGATTCGAGTTCTTTTTCCGTGCGAATCACGCCTTCGCGGTCAGCTTTGTTGATAACGAAAACATCACCAATCTCCATTATTCCCGCTTTTATTGCCTGAATATCGTCACCCATTCCGGGAACGAGAACTACAACCGAAACATCTGCGGTTTTTACTATTTCGACTTCATCCTGCCCGACTCCGACCGTTTCGACAATTACTTTATCAAAACCCGCCGCATCCAAAATCGCTACTGCATCAACCGTCGCTCTCGCAAGTCCGCCAAGTTTTCCGCGTGTTGCCATCGAGCGTATAAAAACATTCGGGTCAAGTCCAAGCGTCTGCATACGGATTCTATCGCCTAAAATTGCTCCGCCCGAAAATGGACTTGATGGATCAACTGCGACTATTCCAATTTTCTCATCTTTTTCACGGTAATGTAATGCTAATTTATCAACCAGCGAAGATTTTCCTGCACCCGGAGAACCTGTAATGCCGATAATCGTTGCATTTCCCGTTCTCGGAAAAACGGCTTTCATTAATTCGGCGGCATCACTTGCTCCGTCTTCGGCTTTTGTGATTGCACGGGCAATGGCTCGCGGTTCGCCTCGAAAAAGTTTTTCTTTTAATTCTTCAATTTTCATCCAGAACGATTAACACTTATGTATATGAACTAATGTAAATTTTGCAATCAGCAATTTTCTCATTTTTTATGATATTTTCCAAAAGCATCAAGTGATAATCTGTGTAAAATATGTAATAAATAAAAAAATAATACAAGTTGCTATTGTTGTGCTCACATATACTTGACAACATTACACTCAAATCTTATAATTTCTAAAGGCTCACATAAAACCGTGATTAAATAGCAATACATAAGGTTAGAGCGAAAGATTATTTTGATATTGGAGATTAATATATGAGTAAAATTATAGGAATTGATTTAGGAACAACGAACTCGGTTGTCGCCGTAATGGAAGGCGGCGAACCCGTCGTTATAACGAATTCGGAAGGCGGACGGACGACTCCTTCGGTTGTTGCTTTTGCAAAAGACGGCAATCGTTTGGTTGGACAAGTAGCGAAACGTCAGGCGGTTACAAATCCTGAAAACACGCTTTATTCGATCAAGCGTTTTATGGGAAGAAAATATGACGAAGTTAAGGAAGAAATTTCGCAAGTTCCGTATAACGTGATGAAGGCTTCAAACGGCGATGTCCGTGTGAAGGTTGATGATAAGGAATATTCACCGCCCGAAATTGCGGCGATGGTTTTGCAGAAATTAAAACAGGCGGCAGAAGATTATCTCGGTCAAACCGTTGAAAAAGCCGTCATTACAGTTCCCGCATATTTTAATGACGCACAACGTCAGGCGACAAAGGATGCGGGTAAAATCGCCGGACTTGAAGTTATGCGAATCGTCAACGAACCGACGGCGGCGGCACTTGCGTATGGTTTGGATAAAAAATCCGACGAAACGATTGCCGTATTCGACTTCGGCGGCGGAACATTCGATATTTCAGTTTTGGAAGTCGGCGAAGGCGTGGTTGAAGTTAAATCAACCAATGGCGATACGCATTTAGGCGGTGATGATGTTGATGACAAATTGATTGATTGGATCATTGAAGAATTTAAAAAAGATCAGGGAATTGATTTAACATCGGACAAAATGGCTTTGCAACGCTTAAAAGAAGCGGCGGAAAAGGCAAAAATCGAACTTTCGACGGCGATGGAAACGGAAATAAATTTACCGTTTATTACTGCCGATCAATCGGGACCGAAGCATTTGGTTATGAAACTGACACGCTCGAAATTCGAGCAACTTGTTGAACCGATTTTAAGCCGTCTGATGCCGCCGGTTGAAAAGGCGATCAAAGATGCGGGTTTAGAGCCGAAAGATATTGACGAATTGGTTCTCGTCGGCGGTTCGACACGGATTCCGAAAGTTCAGGAAATGGTTAAGGAATTCTTCGGCAAAGATCCGAATAAATCGGTGAATCCTGATGAAGTTGTCGGTGTCGGTGCGGCGGTTCAAGCAGGTGTTCTTTCAGGTGAAAAGAAAGACATTCTGTTATTGGATGTAACGCCTCTGACATTGGGAATTGAAACTTTAGGCGGCGTATTTACGGAAATGATTCCGCGAAATACGACGATTCCGACACGCAAATCAGAGATTTTCTCGACGGCGGCGGACAATCAAACTTCGGTTGAAGTCAATGTAATGCAAGGTGAAAGACCGATGGCATCTGACAATAAAACGCTTGGTAAATTCCATCTTGTCGGTATTCCGCCCGCACCGCGTGGCGTTCCGCAGGTTGAAGTTACGTTTGATATTGACGCAAACGGAATCGTAAATGTTTCGGCGAAAGATGTTGGAACTGGACGCGAACAGAAGATCACGATTACTTCATCCTCAGGTTTGTCGAAAGACGAAATAGACAAAATGATGAAAGATGCGGAATCGCATTCGGCTGATGACGAGGCGAAAAAAGCCGAGATCGAAGCACGCAACCGTCTGGACGGTCTTGTTTATAATGTTGAAAAAACTTTCAGCGAAAACAAAGACAAGGTTGATTCAGATGCGGTAAGTGAGATCGAAGCGGCGATTTCAGAATCGAAAGAGGCTCTGAAAGGTAGTGAGGCGGATGCAATGAATAGTGCGTTTGAACGTCTGCAAACGGCATCGCACAAACTCGCAGAAGTTCTTTATTCACAGCAAACGGAATCACCCGAAGGCGGAGTTACAGAGGAAGAACAAGCATCTTCAGCAACCGCAGGCGGCGGCGACACGACCACAGCCAGTTCGGATGACGATGTAATTGATGCCGAATATGTTGATGCCGAAGAAGTTCCGGCGGATGAGGAAAATAAAGACGAAAGTTAATTTCGTTTTCTGTTAAAAATTCGAGAGCAATAAGTTTCGCAAAATTTATTGCTCTTGAATATAATCGAATTTATGACGATTCAAATAGAAATTGACGAAAAGACTTTGGCAGAAGTGAAGAAATTTGCGAAAACTTTTGAGAAAAGCCAGATAGACTATATTTTGGATGCTATAAATAAATCTTTGAGTGAGGATTCCAAAAGACTTGAAATGAAAAGAAAAGAGAAAGAATTCATAGAAAGTTATAAAAAATATCCTCAACAACCTGAAGAATATGAAATCTGGCAAGACGAACAAGTTTGGAGCGATGAATGATTCAAGGTGATATTTATCAATACAAATTTAAAGAACCGAACAAAAAACGTCCTGTTTTGATTCTGACCAAATTAAGTTTGATACCGGGTTTAAATACAACAACCGTTGCGGAAATTACAACAACTATTCGTGGAAATGAGTCTGAAGTTATATTGGATATTTCGGATGGAATGCCGAAAGACTGTGTTGCCAATTTGGTAAATATTCAAACAATTCCGAAAAATAAACCGGGAAAATTCATTACACATCTTTCCGATGAGAGAATGCGGGAAGTTTTTGAAGCGATAAGATTTGCTTTTGGATTTGGTAGATTTTAAATAGAAACAGAAGTTCCAAAAATATATTAAATGGCGACAAAGAAAGATTATTACAAAACGCTCGACGTAAAAAAAAGTGCGGACGCGAAGGAAGTTAAAAAAGCCTATCGCCGTCTGGCACGCAAATACCACCCGGACGTAAATCCGGGCGATAAATCCGCCGAGGAAAAATTTAAGGAAATTCAGGAGGCATATGATGTTCTCTCGGATGAGAAAAAGCGTAAGATTTTTGATAAATTCGGTTATTACGACGACAACCTCGATATAAATTCACCGTTTGGTGCAGGTGCGGGAGCAGGAACGGGCGGTTTTGATTTTTCAGGTTTTAGTTGGGATACGGCAGCAGGCGGCGATCCGACAACTTCGGGCGGCTCATCGAGTTTTCGTGATATTTTTTCCGATTTGTTCAGCGGCGGTGGAACCACTTCAACCAGAACGCAAGCCGAACCGGCACGACCGCTTCCGAAAAAAGGCGTGGATATAGAAATTCCTCTGGCGTTGAGTTTTGAAGAATCCGTTACGGGATTGACAACAAATTTAACGGTTAATCGTTCCGAACAATGTTCGCGTTGTCAGGGTGCGGGCGATATGGGCGGACCGCTCGTTATCTGCACAACCTGCAACGGTTCTGGACAAGTCCAAAGAACAGGCGGACGCTTACAATTTTCGCAGCCGTGTCCCGACTGCGAGGGAACGGGTCGTCGTCGGCAGCCGTGTTCGCTTTGCAGCGGCAAAGGCGTTACACCGAAACGGGAACAGGTAAAAGTGCGGATTCCCGCCGGTGTTGACACGGGTTCGCGTGTGCGGATTCCAAAAAAAGGACACGGTGGAAGACTCGGAGCAGAACCGGGCGATTTATACATAATTACAAATGTCGGTAAACATAAATATTTTCGGCGGAAGGGAAATAACGTATATGTAACCGTCCCGATCACAATTTCCGAAGCGGCACTCGGAGCAAAAATCGAAGTCCCGACGGTTGAAGGAAAAACCAAATTGAGAATTCCGCCCGGCACACAATCAGGACAAAAAATCAGGCTGCGGGATAAAGGAGTGCCGAGTTTAAGAGATAAAAATACCCGCGGCGATCAATTTGTTGAAGTAAGAATAACTCTGCCGCGAGTAATTAGCGAAGAAACAAAGGAACTGTTACGGGAATTTGATAAAGTAAATTCAGAAAATCCGCGAAAGGTTATGGGGTTGGAATAAGTTGACAGGAAGTTGCGGAAAGTTGTGGAGTTGATTATTAGAGTGCAACACGAATTTTATCAATAAAACTATCTGTAACTCCGCAACTTCCCGTAACTCCGAAACTTAGTTATGAGTAAGAAGGAAAAAACATATACGATCAGCGTTGTGGCGAAACTTTATGAAGTTCATCCGCAGACTTTACGTCAGTATGAACGTGAGGGCTTGATCGAGCCTTCACGTTCAAAAGGCAATACGCGACTTTTCACTGATGAGGATTTGGAGCGTCTGGAGGTTATTTTGTCCTTAACACGCGAACTCGGTGTAAATCTCGCAGGTGTCGAAATTATTCTCAATATGCGTAATAAAATGGACGCGATGCAGAAGGAATTTGAACGCTTTTTTGAGTATCTTAAAACTCACGCCGACGAATTTTCCGGTCAAGTCAATACACTTTCAGATTCCGAAGCTCTAATTCCCGTTTCCCGCATTAATCGGCAGAAAATTTATGAATCCACGGAAGACGAATAAATTTTTCCATTTAATTTTCCTAAATCCCACATTGCATTCCAAACATTTTTAATACAGAATTCAGCTACACCCCTTAGCAACTCAATTCTCAGGAGACCTTAAATGAAGAAAATATGCGGAAAGCATTTGCTTTCTATTCTCACTCTCGTATTATGTCTATTTTTATTTAGTAATAACAATCTTGCTCAAGACCTGGATGATGTCGTTATCGGCGGAAAAGTTACCGATCAAAACGGAGCTATCGTAATCGGTGCAACGGTTACTGCAATTTTGGTCGAGAAAGGTATTGAACGCTCGGCAAAAACTGATGAAAATGGACGTTATCAAATCATAGAATTATCACCCGGTAAATACTCCATCAGAGTAAATGGATCAGGTTTCGGTATTGAAACTAAAACGGATTTGGATACGATTTCAGGACAAAGTATAAAACTGGATTTCTCACTCGTACCCGAAAGCATACGGGCTGAACAAACCGTTTCATTCGACGATACGGATGCTCCCGTGATCGATCCGAACCGCACGATTGTCGGCGGAACGATAACGCAGAGGGAAATCGAAGAACTCCCGAACAACTCGCGTGATCCATATAATCTTGTTTTAACCCTGGGCGGAACGGCAGAAGAAGCACTTTCGACACGCGATCTGGCGGATGATAGAAACGTAACAAACGCAACTGCTCCGGCGGAACAAGGTAATTTTTCATTATCAGGCGGTGCTTCCTATTCCAATAATATTACGATTGACGGTTTGGACAATAACGATGACCGTTCGGCAAACATACGTTTTCAGCCGTCGTTGGAATCAATCGCGGAAGTTCAGGTTGTTACCAATCAGTTTTCGGCGGAATACGGGCGAGCTTCGGGCGGTCGCATAAATCTGCGGACGAAAAGCGGTGCAAATCGTTTGCGTGGACGTATTTTTATGTTTTTTCGTGATGATAACCTAAATGCAAACACATACTACAACAACAGCCGCGGTTTTGAGCGTCTGCCGCTGAGGGAATACAATCCGGGTTTTACTTTGAGCGGTCCCGTGGTTTTGCCGAAAATTTATAACGGACGCAATCGGACATTTTTTTCAATTGCTTACGAATACAATAATCTGCAAGATAAGTAATCACTCACAATTAAGTTAGACTATATTTGAAGTTTGAAAACTTTATTCTCAGACTTCTGCCAAATTCATTTAAGGCTTGCTTGACCGAATAGCAAAGTCGTTCTTTGTCTTCATAA
>JALZKH010000075.1 GCA_030859345.1 Acidobacteriota bacterium
AGTCGGCGATGTGGAAGGCGGAGCATTTGAAAAAGCAAAACAGGCAAAAGAAAGACTGGAAAAAGTAAAGCAAAATTAATAATGGGTTATAGATGACTAAAATTTTTGCTTCTTTAATTATCTCTAAGAAGCTGTTTGAAAACTCAGCGATTGCGAGATTTTATTAAGAATAGAACGCGGATTTCGCGGATTTGACGGATTTTCGCAGATTTTTTTATAAAATTTATTCGCGTAAATCCGCTAAATCCGTGCAATCCGCGTTCTATTTCTTCAATTTTCTTCTAATTTTTGAGTTTCCAAACAGCTTCTAAGATTCATCATCCGACTGCCTCTTTTTCCTTGCTTTTACTCTTCTTCTCAAAATTTTCGGATATTTTATTGAAGTTACGGCGATGGCGGCTAAGACGAAAAAGAATAGAGAATTTGCGTTTGTGCGAAGCGGAAAATCAAAAAGGCTGTGAACCAAAATCCCGAAACATCCCGCTAAAGCACCGATTGCCGTTCCTCTGCGAAATCTGTCGGTTGATGTGCTGATAACCTTTAACGACTGCTTAAACAGCAAAAAGATAAATAAAATCACCAGTGCAAATCCGATGATCCCTGAATCGGAAAGCATCTGCAAATAATCATTGTGTGCTTGTTCCAGACGCAGATTACCATTCCACGTATCATATTTTGTAAAACTCACACCAAAAGCGTCGAGTCCCGTTCCGAGAATCGGATTATCCCGAATAATTTCCAAAGTAGTTGACCAGAAATGAATTCTGCCGGTGGAAAAATCTGAATCGGCAACCTGAAAACCAACGCCGCGTTCCAGGGATTCACCTGCTCCCAACCAGATTGTTACACTAAAAAGAACTAGAATAAGCAAAACGCTGCTACCGATTACTATGATATTTTTCCGATTGAGGAAACTTCTTTTTTCCTTTGGATGCTTTTTATCTCCATAGACAACCGTCATTAAAACAAGAAATCCCAAAACCCCGACAAGACTTATAAACCCACCGCGTGAACCCGTCATAACGATTGCGATGCCCATTAAAACTACGGCGATAATCAGCAGAAGATATTTATCTTTTTTCGTCGCTTGAATAAACAAAATTCCGAGCGTTAAGCCAATCGTCATTTCCATAAACGCCGCAAAATGATGTTTATTTACATAAGCCGAAAAGGGATTGGCGTGAACTGCCGGACGCAATCCGTAAATTGTGTCCGTTCCGGTCAGATTCTGCAAAATCCCGTAAAACGCCATCAACGCTGCAAAAATAATTATGGTGAGAACAATTTTTCTCAACCTTTTCGTAGTGTTTATAAACGTCAGCGAAGCCCAAAAAACCACCAGAAAAACAAAATACTTGGCTATTGCTATCTTGGTTGAATAAGGATCAAGAGAAAGTGAATTATCGGCGGGAATAGATAATAATTCATTGGAAAAATTAAGATTTCGAAGCGGCAGAAGTTGGACAAATCCGACTAAAATTATTCCGACCAAGGGAATTAAAATAAAATTTGTATTGATAATTAATTCCTTATTTTTCCAACCGTCAATGATCCAAAAAATGATAAGCAAGCCGGCAAATATCGAAAGCACTCCAAATGCCCAAGTATCAACCGACCCGTATGCGACACTTGAGAAAATCAGCATCAGGCAAATCATAAAAAAGGCTGCACTATTCCAACGGGTAGATTGTCTGCCTTCAACTCGTTTATTCAATTTTAATGGGATTGCAGTTTCTTTATGCTGCTCCTGCTGCTGCTCTGTATTTTTTTCCACTTTTTTTATTTAGTTTTAGTTTAATGAAAATTCATCGAACCATAATCTGCCCGATGTCGGACATAATGCCGAGTCGCAATCGGAACGGACGACTCTGATTATTACAGCCTCGGTGTTTTCCGAAGTTGTAAAACTTGCGTTTAACGATGTCCAATCCGCCTTTTCGGCAAAGGCTTCGGTTGAAGCGATAATCTTATTGTCGTTTGTGTCCACAACTTCCCAAACAAATTTTGCCGTAGTTTCCAAATCGGATTTATAGAATAATTTAAGTGTGTATTGTTTGCTGCTCTCGATTGGAACAAGCTGCGAAATGTTTCTGAATTCCCTGTTATTTACCCCTCCGAATGATAACACCAAACTCCTGTTTCCGTCGTGATGCTGCTGATCATCAACCGCGATCTGAGGCTGATTTCCCGCTCCTAATTCCCACTCAAATTTCTCTGCCTGCTCGTCCTTTATGTTCTCTTCAAAACTTCCGTTGTTTATTCTTCCAATCGCCGTATTTCTCGTATTGTCCGCTAACTGATTTTTAACCAGCAAGGCTGCACGGTATTTTTTTTCTTCGATTAAACTCTTAAATAAATTTTCTCCTTCGGTTTTGAAAGTATCTTTTTTCTCTTTTGCCGGAATGCTGTTCCAGATATTCATCGCTTCATCAAATCTTTTCTGCTTAACAAAAAATGAAGCCAGAGCCGCCCGCGTATAATTTGAATCTCCGATGACTGCTTTTATCTTCTCCAAATCACCGTTAAAAACTGACCAAGCTGTATTTACAGCAGGATTTGCAAGTTCGGGATCTCCTTCAACCGCCTTTCCAATATGTGCAAAAGCCTCTTTGATTTTGCCCTGCCGTAAAAGAATATTGCCATATAGCCATTGCACCTGAGCATAATTCGGAGCAAGTTCTAAAGCTCTTTGCAGAGCCAATTCAGCCCCATTTACATCTCCGTTACTTTCGCGTGCTTTTCCTAAAGCAAGCCATAAACGATAATCATTTGGAGACAAAGAAGCTGCCTTTTCAAACCCTGCTAAGGACTTGGGTATGTCTTCGGGTATAAAAGAATTTTCCCGCAACATAGCCACTATATAATGTGCCTGCGGATTTTGCGGAGCTAAACCAACCGCAAATTCCGCCACATCTTTATCTTGTGCACTATTTGAAATAGAATCTGCAAACATCCAGCTAAAAACATAAATTACTGCTGCAACAATAGCTAAAGCTGATACGCCCAACAAAATACGGCTAAGCGGCGATTCAATTTTGATTGACTTGCTTGACATAAAAGTTTTAAACCGGGAATTACAAAAGTTGAGATATTCTATTTTAATTTACGGAAATTACAAAATGTCTATGTGATCAATCGGTTCGATCTTAATCCAGGCTCTTTTCAACGTAACCTCTAGTTCTTCACAAATTCCTTTCATTTCTTTTAATCTTTCAGGCGAAATATCGCGGAAGGAAAGTAAAATTTCCTGCACATTATTATCTTTGCAAATTACGGGAAGTTTTCCGTTTCCACCGTAAACTTTCAAGCCGTGAATGACTTTATTCTTTTTTAAAGGGTCGTCATCGAAAAAACCTATCGGTTTATACATCCAATCAGGATTATTTCTCAATTCACGTAAAACCAATTCGCCGCCATCGCCCGCACCGTAGATCAGGACGGTTCGCCCCTCCTCTGACATCGGAGTCGGCAGCATTTGGCGGAACAGACGAAATGCCATACGGCTTCCCGCCATCGCCAGTAATAAAAGTAAGCTGTCAACAACGAATACGGCTCTCGAAAAGCCTTGAAAACGATATAAAAGTAAAATTGCCAAAATGCTCAAAACAGAACCTAAAATTCCTCCTTTGGCAAAGGTCAAAAAATCCCGGATACTCGTATATCGCCAAATTCCCCGATATACACCGACAACGAGAAATGCTCCCAATTTTACAACTATTAATATTGGCAAAGATTCAATGAAGACTTTCCAATCAGCAGTTTTCTCAAAATCTCCGAAATACAGACTATACGCGGCGTAATAACAAAGAGTTATCAAAACGGCATCCAGAACGACTTCAAAAACCCGCCGTTTGTGCGAAAGATTTACTAAAAAGCCGAAAGCCGCCTTATCTCTTAGAGCCAGTTCTTCTTCGGTTTCTTCATAAACCTTTACCTTTGCCAGATAAACTCCCGCTATCGCCAATGTTAATGTAAACAAACCCAAAATCGCCAAACTCTGCGTTGCAGTAATTTGCCGCATTGCCAATGAAACCACTCCCGCTAAAATTGCAAAACCGTAGAGCATTAAAACGGCTTTACGTTCTGAAAGTCCGAGAGCGACAAGCCTGTGAGATGTATGGTCGCGTCCGCCTTGTGATGCCTTGCGTCCTGAAATTTTCCTTAGAATCGTTACAAACGTCGTGTCGAATATCGGCACAAATAAAATCAAAGCCGGAATCGCCAAAACCGTTAAAATACTCCTCGAACGCCCACCAACCTCGTTAAGTAAAACCGAGGTTGCGAGGAAATATCCGATAAACATCGAACCGGCATCGCCCATAAAAATAGAGGCAGGATTAAAATTAAAAATAAGAAATCCGATTAATGCCCCGATGAAACCGCAAATTAGAAGTAATTCTACTGATTGCCCGTTTATCCCCAGAACAATCGCCAATGTAAATGCGGCAATCGCCGAAATACCTGCGGCAAGCCCGTCCATATTGTCCAGCAGATTTATCGCATTCGTAATGCCGATTATCCAAAATATCGTTAATCCGATATTTATAATCGGGAAATTTGTCCAAGGCAGAACCAGTCCGTAAACAATGACGATTGCCGCCCCGATAAATTGTCCGATAAGTTTTTGATAAGGCTTGATATTTAATAAATCATCAAGCAGACCGATAGCAAAAAGAAATGTGCTTCCGGTTAAAACCACCCACGCTTGCGGAGTTTTCGGAACAAAAACGAGATAGACGATAACCGTTGTCAGAAATATCGAAACACCGCCCATCAGAGCCGTCGGTTTTTTATGCCAGCGGTCAGCTTTCGGTTTTGCTACAAACCCGTAAAGGCGGGAGTATTTACGCACTAAAAACGTAAGAACTAACGAAATAATAAAACTAATTATTGCAATCAGTAAAGGATTTGAAAAAGCTTTAAACATACAAATGCCAGTATTATAATCCGGAACTATTTAAGTTTTTTTTTGGTTTGGTAAAGAAATATTACAAAGTATTTTATACATAAATCAACAGATTTACAATAATTTAGTTTTCTAATAAATTTTCATAAAGACTTTTTATATCATTTATCAATCGCCTTTTATCGTATCTCTCTAATACAAAGTTTTTTCCTTTCTCCTTTAACTTAAACCGAAGTTTTTCATTTTTTACAAGATAACGCAACCCTTTGCAGAAGCCTTCGGAATCATTTGACGAAATGCCGATTCCTCTTTTACAGATTATATATCCTTCTTTTTCCGATTTAATCTCTCCGAGTAAATCTACAACTCCGCCAACAAGCGTGGAAATAACAGGTTTTTCATTCGCCATTGCTTCGATCAAAGAAAGCGGTGTTCCTTCATTTACCGATGTCAGAGCAATAATATCGAGTCCCGCATAAAAAATGTCAGCATCATTTCGATTTCCCAGAAATATAATTGAATCGGAAATGCCGAACTCTTTTGCCGAATTTTCCAAATTCTCTCTCAAATTTCCATCGCCGATTATAATAAATTTTACTTTAGGAAAATCGGTTTCTTTAGTTTCATTAAACAACCGAATAACACGCAAAAACATTTCGTGATTTTTTACTTCGGTCAAACGTCCGACTAAACCGACTAAAATTTCATCCTCTTTTGCACCAATTTCCTCACGCAAAATATGCCGTTTTTCCCGCCAATCCTTAAATGCCTCCAGATCAATTCCAAGTGGAATAACTTCAAATTGTTCACTTTTGCCGACATTAAAATCTGTATTTATTTCTCTTTTTTGCTGATTGCTTATGACAATTATTTTGTCAGTTGTAAATTTTGCCAGAGTTTTTTCAATAAATATAAAAATCTTTGTTTTCAAATTGCTGTAATAACCGTGAAAAATGTGTCCGTGAAAAGTGTGTATTATCTCAACTTTCCGCGGCTTACCGATTAAAGTTTTCGGTGTCAGCCAACGATAAAAAAATCCTGCCGTTCTGCCGACAGTTCCCGCTTTTGCCGTGTGTGTGTGAATAATATCGGGTTTCTCACGCAGAATATGCCGATAAACTTTCCAGAGCGAAACAATATCTTTCGGTGAAAGTTCGCGGCTCATTTGTTCAATAAATATCGGCTTAACCTTATGCTGTTCAGCAAAATAACTCATATCTTCTTCGCCGCCGGGAACTCGCCCCGTCAGCAAAACCGATTGAAATTCATCATCCTGCAAAGCTTCATTCAGCCAAACAACGTGCCGTGCCGGACCGCCGACATTTAACCTTGCAATAATGCGAACAATTTTCATAAAAATGGAAAATGGAAAATGGAAAGTGGAAAATGGAAAATAATTCTTTTCTTAAATTTTCCATTTTCCACTTTCCATTTTCCGTTAATGAAATTTAGTCCATTCTAAATATCGTGTCTGGATCATCTTCGTGGCGGATTTCGTCAATTTCTCCCTTTTTATCTTTACCCATAAACAATTGATTTGGGCAATTTATAACCATTCCCTTTTCGGTTGTGCTGACATTTTTATATGCGTGGACAACACCTTTCGGCACGACAACCGCCATCGGATTATCCGCACCGACAAATAAGGTCATCATATTTCGATAAGTTTCCGAATCTTCCCGATTGTCCCACATACGAATCTTAAAATTTCCCGTGCCGATAAAACAAAACAGATCGGCTTGGTCAACGTGCTCGTGCGGACCGCGTTGGACGAGCGGTTCGGTTACGGAAATATAAGACATTGTTGGGTAAAACTCTTCGTCTAATTCGTCGTGCCGAAAAAGCTCCGCCAGCCAGCCTCTTTCGTCAACAAATTTCTTGATCGGATAAACCACAACGTCCCGAATCTTGCCTTTCGTGAAAATTTCTTCTTGTTCAGTCATTCGAGTTTGCACTTCGTTCCTCCAACTTATTAGCTCCCGTTTCGGCAACTAAATTCGTCGCCCGCAAAAGGCTTTCAAATGTTCCGGCATCCGTCCACCAACCATCGAGTTTTGCCCAGGTCATCTCATTGCGATCAATGTAATAATTATTTACATCAGTAATTTCAAGTTCGCCGCGTCCCGAAGGTTCCAGACCGCGAATAACTTCAAAAACCGTCGCATCATAAAAATATACACCGATAACTGCATAATTCGATTTCGGATTGTCGGGTTTTTCTTCAATTTGTAAAACCTTATCGCCGTCCAATTCGGGAACTCCGAAACGTTCAGGATCGTCAACTTCTTTCAAAAGAATTTTTGCACCTTTTCCTTGTTTGCGATAATCATCCGCAGCTTTTTGGATATTATTCTCAATTATATTATCGCCAAGCACAACACAGATCGGCTCTTGATCGGCAAAATGCTCAACCAGGGAAAGTGCATCGGCAATCCCGCCTTCGCCTTCCTGATATGTATAATTTACGTGCTTTAAACCAAAATCCTTACCATTTCCTAAAAGTTTGAGAAAATCTCCCGCAGAATTCCCGCCCGTAACTATCATTATGTCATCAATCCCCGCATTTATCAGCGTTTGGATCGGATAATAGATCATCGGCTGATCATATACGGGAAGTAAATGTTTATTCGTAATTTTCGTTAGCGGATTCAGACGCGAACCCAAACCACCTGCTAATACTACACCTTTCATAATTTTTAATATAAGTTCATTTAACCGCCCAAAATTTTATCGAATCACCAAGTTGGGTAAAATTGAGAATTCCATTAAGAACATTTTTGACTGACTTACGCAGAGGGCTTTTTGTAAATGCTTCATTAAGTTCATAACCGGATTGAGTGCCGTTAAAATGTTGTTCTTCCGTGTTTACTGTTTCTTTCTTATTTGATACTTTCGATAATTTTTTCCGCCAAACCGTGATTATCTCGAATGGATTAACCGCACTTGTATTTATTTTAACATGGGAAAAGCCGGATTGCTCAAGCATTGTTTTTATGCCGGAAACAGAAAATAACTGCAAATGTTCGGGCGGTGCGATTGCACTCCAATCCGTTCCGATTGCTTTTGAGGAAAATCCTCTGCCGTGCGGAGTTGTCCCCCAAAACAATCCGCCCGGTCGCAAAATGCAGTAAATTTCTTCAACCAATTGTTTCGGTTCGGTAACATGCTCCAGAACCTCAACTGATGTAATCACGTCAAAATAATTATCGGAGAAATTTGCTTCTTGCAGCGTGCCGTGAAAGATTTTAAACCCCTTTTCCTGTAAATGTTCAACCGAAGGTTTTGATACTTCCACTCCTTCAACATTCCAATCCGCTTTTTTTGCCGCCGAAAGAAGAACTCCCGCACCGCAGCCGACATCCAGCAAACGATTATTTTGACGAAACGGAGCAAATTCTCCGACAATTTCACTTAATCTTTGATGAACAAAATCGGGAACTACTACATTTTCCTCGTGATAATAGTTGTCGTAAGAAAAAAGTTTTTGCTCAGCAGATATTTTAGCTGCGTGAAGACTTTTGCATCTGGTGCAAACTAATATTCGGAAATCGTCTTTTACTCCGATTTCTTTACCTTTTTCGTTTTGGCAAACGGGGCACTTTTGCATATTTCTAAAAATTATTCAGTCAATGAATCTTTGAAACCACAATTCTAACATCAATAATGTCCAAATCTGAAATGTGTGGTCGCGTTCGGCGTTGATGTGTTCTTCAACATAGTTTTTCAAAACATCGCTTTTCACAATCCCTCTGTTTAAAGATTTTTCGGACAGCAGAATATCTTTTACAAAATTTTTCATCTCGCCGCGAAACCAATTTCCGATGGGAACTCCGAACCATTTCCTAAAAGTTTCAGGAAATCTCCGGCTGAATTTCCGCCCGTAACGATCATTATGTCGTCAATCCCCGCATTGATCAGCGTTTGGATCGGATAATAGATCATCGGCTGATTATGCACGGGAAGCAAATGTTTATTCGTAACTTTCGTCAGCGGATTCAGACGCGAGCCTAAACCACCTGCTAATACTACACCTTTCATAAGTTTATTGTTTTAATTTAATTGACTGCTAGTTTATATTCGGTTTCACCCTTAACGAATCCTTTTTCAATCAGAAAAGAGATTATTTTATTTGCATTGTCCGAAACATCCGTATTTATAGTCTGGATAATAACTTCAGAATTTACCGGTGGTTCATACGGATCATCTATCCCCGTAAAATTCTTTATTTTCCCCGCCCGTGCCAGTTCATACATTCCCTTCACATCCCGATCTTCACAAACTTCCAAGGGTGTGTCCACAAATACTTCGATGAAGTTTTCATCGCCGACCATCGCCCGACATTCGTTTCTGGTTGCTCTGTAAGGACTCACCGCCGCACATATAACTGCTCCGTAATGGCGGACGATTTCGGACGCGACAAAACCGATGCGGCGGATATTTATGTCGCGGTCTTCTTTGCTGAATCCCAAGCCTTTTGACAGATGCGTGCGGACTATGTCTCCATCCAAAAGTGTTGCCGAACGTCCGTGTTCTAATAATTTATTAATCAAAATCTCCGCCGTCGTGGATTTTCCCGAACCGCTTAATCCCGTAAACCAAATGCAGAATCCACGCTCATTTAAAGGCGGATGTGCTTTTTGCAAAATAGAAGCGACTTCGGGACGCGAAAACCAGGAGGGAATCAGTTTTCCTTTTCCTAAATAATCTTCGCGTATCTGCGTGCCGGAAAGACTCAGAGTTTTCTTTCCTTCGTTATTTACCATCTCTCCGTAGCGGTCTTCCTCTGCCAAATAAGCTAACTCTTTAAAGAATACGGGTTTTACGCCAATTGTTTCGCTGTGTTTTGAGAGCAATTCCTGAGCTTCAAAAACGCCGTAAAAAGGTTTGCCTTTAGAGTCTTTACCCGGTCCGGCGTGGTCGCGTCCGATGATAAAATGATTTGCCCCGTAATTTCTTCTGATAATTGCGTGCAAAAGTGCTTCTCGCGGTCCCGCCATACGCATCGCCAACGGCAGCAGCGAAAGGATAGTGCGGCTTTTGTCATAATAATTTTCCAGCATCGTCCGATAAGTTCTGACCCGCGTAAAATGATCAACATCGCCCGGCTTGGTCATCCCAACAACTGGATGGATCAGCAAAGTCCCGCCAATTTCTTCCATCGTCCGTTTGGTCATTTCTTCGTGAACGCGATGGATCGGATTTCTTGTCTGAAATGCGACGACATTTTCACAGCCGAGTGCTTCTAATCTTTCTCTGGTTTGGGCGGGCGTCAGACGCAGATCATTAAAATCGTAATACTGCGGAAGCGAAATTACCCGCAGTTTGCCGGAGATATTCAGTTTTCCCCAGTTGTTCATTTCGGCAACAATCGGATGGCGTGCGTCATTTGTCCCGTAAGCAAGCAGAGCTTCCCGCTCACGATTCGGCTCATAAATTTCTTCAACCCGCATCGTTGCCAGCAGATTATTATTCCTGTCGGCAAGAGCGATCTCGCTGTCGAGTTTTATATCAGAATCTTCATCAACCGAAAGCGTTACGGGCAGAGGAAAAAAAGTCCCGTCCGCCAGTTGCATATTCTCCAAAACGGATTCAAAATCCGCCTTGCCCATAAATCTATCGAGAGGAGAAAATCCGCCGACCGTCAACATCTCAAAATCGCAGAGATGCCTTAAAGACATTTGAACTCGCGGTAACTTAGCCGAGTGGTTATGCAGTGCTTCCCGTTCGTCGCCGTCAACCGTTAAGTTAATTAAATTGTCGCAATAAGGTTTTATTAATTTCATTTTTAGATGTATATTTATATAGTTATAAATTGAATATTTAGATTAAGTAAACAAAACATACATTATCTATAAATTATCCTAACATTGCAATTTGAGTATGAAGTTTATCTAAAATAATCATCAATTGACATTAATTGAACAATAAATTATCCTTAAAAAACATTTAAAAATAAAACCGCAATGAGCAAAATAGATTTAATCATAATAGGGGCACAAAAATCCGCCACTACTTCCTTAAAAAATTATCTCAAGGAACATCCTGATCTAATTGGACACAACCAACTCGAATTTTCATATTTTGCAGATGATGAAGAATACAGTAAAGACTTTGATGAAGTTTTTAAACTCTATTACGGTAATCCCGATTTAACTTCCGGTAAAAAAGTTATAGCCAAACACGCCGGGTTATACTACGATGAAAAGGCTTTAAAAAGGTTATACGAACACAATCCCGAATGTAAGCTGGTATATTTAGTCCGGCAGCCGGTGGATAGAACCTATTCTTCTTATACGATGGGAATTAGCGAAGGATGGTTGAAATGTGATTTTGCTGACATTATCGAGGTTTTGCAGAAGGAAGACTTCGGTCAAGGTTTGTATAAATTTATCAATTTGAGTTTGTATTCAAAACACTTAAAGATGATCTATACAATTTTTCCGCAAGATTCGGTAAAGGTATATCTTTTTGAAGAACTTAAAAGTAATCCGGGCGTAATTTGTTCCGAGATATTTAAATGGCTTAATGTAGATTCATCATTTATGCCCGAGGTGAGAAAAAAATATAACCAAACACGGCAGGTAAAATCTAAGTTTTTTTCTGAAATTCTATTAAAACTTCGAAAGGATAATATAATAAAAAAAGCGGCAAAGGCTGTTTTGCCTTATAAAATTTTCACTAATTTAAGTCTCTATCTTGTTGAATTCAATAAATCAAAAAAAAAATTTTCCGGTTTAGCTAAAAAAGATAGAGAATTTTTAAGAGAATATTTCCGACCCTATAATAAAGAATTAAAAGAACTGACAGGGTTAGATTTAGACAGCTGGAATTGATAAAAGAAACTTCAAAGAATTTGAGTAAAGCAAATCGTTTTTCAATCAATAAATCTTTGAAACCATAGTTCCAACATCAACAAAGTCCAAATCTGAAATGTATGGTCGCGTTCGGCGTTAATGTGTTCTTCAACATAGTTTTTCAAAACATCGCTTTTCACAATCCCTCTATTTAAAGACTTTTCGGAAAGCAGAATATCTTTTACAAAATTTTTCATCTCGCCGCGAAACCAATTTCCGATGGGAACTCCGAAACCCATTTTGCGGCGATAAATTACTTCCTTCGGAACTAATTTTGCGGCGACTTTTTTGAGTAAAGATTTTGTTTGAAACCTTTGCATTTTCAAGTTTTCCGGCAGACTTGCGGCGAATTCTATCACATTGTGATCGAGAAAAGGAGAACGGGCTTCGAGCGAATTTGCCATCGAAGCTATATCAACTTTAACGAGCAGATCATTCGGCAAATAAGTCATTTGATCGGTTAAAAGCGTCGTGTCCAAAATGCCTGAACCGTTCGCTTTTTCAAACCATTGTCTTAAAACATCCGAAGCATTATTTTGAGAAACCGTCTGGATAAAATCTTTTGTGTATAAATCTGCTTTTGCTTTCTCACGAAAAACCGTTGTCCAATGAAAATATCTTTCCGTTTTTTCCAGCGATGCCGCCTGCAAAAATCTTTTTGCATCGCGGACTCTTGATTTTTTAAGCTCCGAGGTGGGAATCAGACTAACAGGTTTTTCGATCAAAGCCTTTCGCAGAACTTTTGGAAAACGATGATAGAGCTGGGCAATCTGCATTGCCGCATACCTTTCATAACCCGCAAAAGATTCATCGCCACCGTCACCGTTTAATGCAACGGTTACATATTTGCGGGTTTCCTTTGCAACATAATAAGTCGGAATCGCCGAAGAATCGGCGTAAGGCTCACCGTAGTGTTCAACCAATGTCGGCAAAACTTCCAAAGCATCGGGTTTGACAATAAATTCGTTGTATTCCGCACCAACGTGTTCGGCAACTTTTTTGGCGTATTTCAGTTCGCTGAAATCCTGTTCTTCAAAGCCGATGGAAAAAGTTTTAACGGGCTTGTTGCTTTCTTCAGCCATCAAAGCAACCACCACCGAAGAATCAACTCCACCCGACAGAAACGCTCCCAAAGGAACTTCCGAAATCATACGGAGTTTAACCGATTCACGTAAAATCCGTGTCGTTTCTTCAATCGCTTCTTCTTCCGTTATTTTTATTTTCTTAGAAAAATCGGGCAGCCAGTAGCGATTTGTTTCAATTTTTCCGTCCTTCCAACGAAGCCAATGCCCGGGTTCAAGTTTGCGGATTTGCTTAAAAGCCGTTTGCGGGGCGGGAACGCACAGGAAACTCAAGTAACTGTCTATTGCTTCGAAATCTACTTCGCGGCTGATGTCGGGATGGGCGAGCAAGGCACGGAATTCAGAACCGAAAATAAAATCTCCATTTGATTGATGCGAATAAAGTAGAGGTTTTTTACCGACTCTATCGCGGGCGATAAACAAAGTTTTTTCAAGCGTGTCCCAAATTGCAAATGCGAACATCCCGCGTAGATGCTGAACGCAATCCACGCCATATTCATCGTACAGGTGAATAATAACTTCGGTATCGGAATGTGTTCTGAATTTATGCCCGTTTGTTTCTAAGTTCTTTCTAAGTTCCTGAAAATTATAAATTTCGCCGTTAAAAACTATTAATTTCGTTTTATCTTCATTGAAGATCGGCTGTTGACCTTCCGCCAAGTCAATAATCGAAAGCCGCCGCATTGCCAAAGCAACATTATCTTTGACGTAAAAACCGTCTTCATCAGGACCACGATGAACAATACAACTGTTCATCTTTTCAACTATTTCACGGCTTACAGCTTTCGCTCCGGTATTTATAAAACCAACTATTCCACACATTTTGTTATTGAGTATTTATGAGATTTGAAGTTTAAAATCTTAACATTAAAAGCCGGATGTCGCTTCTTACCTTCTTTCCTTAAATGTTAAATCTCTATTTTCCTTTTTCTCTTTGTATAAAGTCCATCCGACTGCAATAAAAATAAATAAGAAAACCTGAATTTGTGTTCGCTGGCGATAAGCGGCTCCAATATTACTTTGGAAAAGAGCATAGGCAGTCGTCAGCATAGCACTAAATGTTAATATAGGAATAGATGCTCTTAGCCGGGTTTTCATAGTAAACCATAAGCCTTTTATTAGAAGTGGAATACACATCCACCAGATTAACATTTCAGGTGCAACTAATATTTGTCTGGCATTCAGCATCTGCCATGGAAAAGGAGCAAATAAGATATACACTATTCCAATAGGCAATAATATAACTGTTCCTTCTACTGTAGAAATATCATAATCTTCTCCAAATCCTGAACCTGTTCCCTCAGCTTGATACTGCCTGTATGTTTGAAGATCCTCTAGTGTATAAGTATCTTTTGATTCTTTCGTATCACCACTAAACCCCAAATAACCTACTGCTGTTGCAATGATCAAAAGAGCAACCAATCTTTTGATTATTGATTCTGATGTTTTCCCTGCTACGATTATAAAACTTCCAATGGCAGCAGCAGTTACCATGTAACATATATATGACCTGAAAGCAAGCAAACCGAAAAGAGAAATTAACAAAATGAAAATCGCCGGATAATCAATTTTCTCGTGTAATTCAATAATACACGCCATACTCACAACTAAAAAAAAGAGGATAAACCCATCTTTAAGCATTTGCGATGACCAGATAATCATTGCCGGAAAAAGAGCTATAGCAAGAGCAGAATACTTAGCTGCACGAGTATTAAATATTTTCTTGGCACAAAAATAAACGGCGGGAACTGTGGCAGCTCCCAAGGTACAACTGATAAATTGAATAGCTATTTGATTTCGACCGGATAAGTAATAAATGATACCTACAAAATAGTTCATTCCCCACCCGGTTTGGTCAAAACTCAGAGCTTTTTCGACTCCATATGTATCAAGACTCATCATCCCTGTCCAATATCCGACTATTCTTCGTCCGGCAATATCAAATGTTATAGAATCGGGTCCGAAAGTCCTTTCCCATTCCATCAGATAAATCATAAGTGCGACGAAAACTCTTAACAGCAAAGCTACTAAAAAGACCTTTTTGAGAAACCCCGCACTTTGTTTTTCAAACATCCAGTCTATAATTAAAAGCGTAATTATCACGATAGCACTACTAAATATGGTAGCAACCGCACCTTTTGGAAAGACAAAAAAAAGTACAAAAACGATGGCACAAAATACTATGAATATAAGAAATCTTTTCATTACAACTACAAACTTTGTTTAATTTAATAAATCTATTAATACTTTACCCAATTAATAACTTCCAGTTTCCAAAGTCTCATTGACTGCCTTTGCAAATAATTTAGCACACTTTTTCATTGAATAGTTTTCAACAACCGTTTTTCTGGCTTCGACACCCATTTGCTTTCTCAAGGTATAATCTTTTACAAGTTTGCTCAAAGCATCTTTCCATTCTTCCGGGGTTTCAGCAAGAAAACCGTTTATTCCCTGACTAATTACATCCCGGTTTGCTCCAACATTGGAGCATATCGCCGGAATTTCCAAAGCCATATATTGTAGAGCCTTTGCCGCACACTTGCCTTTTGACCAATCATCATCGGGAATGGGCATTATACCAATATCGAACTGCGATGTAATCTCGACTTCTGTTTCCGCCGACCATGGCTGCCATTTAGAAACTAAATTTTTAAAATCAGGCTTGCGGTCTGAAATAACCCGTAACTCAACATCAAGGTCTTTGATTATATTTTCCAGAACTGGCTCGAATTTTTCCAGATGATACTGTGATGTCGAACTTCCCGTCCAACCGATGATTACCCGTCCGTTCTGCTTTGATTGAGTCGGCTTATATTTAGTTGTATCAATACTTGTCGGGATTATATAAACATTATCATTATATTTTTCGGCATATTCAGCCAGATAAGAATTTCCGACCACAACGCTTGTGCTTAAACGGCAAATGTCGGCAGTTTTCCCGGCAAATTTTGCCCAACCGAAACGCTTATTTGCCTTTGATGTATTTTCAAGAAATATCGCATCATCAAAATCAAAAATTATCGGCACTTTTCTAAAACTCAGCAGTTTTTCCAACCAAGCCGGTCCAATCATACTCGCAGTTCGATATAAATAAACCGCATCATAATCCGAAGATTTCAAAATATGACCTAAACGGCGGACAATTGATCTAAACATTCCAAAAGATTTCGCCGCGTGATGTCCTTCTTTATACAAAATCTTTCTCAAACTCTCATCGGTAAAAGCAAAATAATCTATTGAAATGTTCTCATCTTCTAAGTAAGGCTCCCACTGCTCAAGCCTGAATCTCTGACCGGGCATCGTGTCAAACGGATCAAGCATTAAAGCACAAATTCTGATTTTATTTTGCGTTTGGTTTTCACTCATTCCAAGATTATTTACTTTCCATTTAAGAGTCTTTTATAAATTCTTTTATACCTTTTGCCGCCGACTTTTTCCAGATCAAATCGCTTTACAGCACTATTTTTGCAGATTTCAGCAATCTTTTCAGGATTCTCCAACATTTTCTCAATTTGCTTAATACTGTTTCTATAAGATTCTGCGTTAAATTCGTCAATTACCACGCCCGTTCCATCTTCAAGCGTCATTTCCGTTGTATCGCCGATTCCCGTATTGACAACAGTTGGAATGCCGGATGCAAAATACTCAGCATTTTTTGTCGGCGATGAGGCTTGTTTTGAATAGCAGGGCTTGATAAACGAAAGTGCTATATCTGCACTGCTTAGATATAAGGGAATTTCATTCGGCAAAACTTTTTTAATCAGAAAATCCTTTTCGCCAAATCCGCGTTTTTTCAATAAACTTTTTATCTCGTCAGGATTGCTCTGTGTCAAAATCATTGCAAATACATCTTCGTTTTCCTGTTTTGCCACGCCGAAAAAATCCGCTGTTTCTTCGGTTAAATACCAGCCGCCGAATGAGCCGACATAAGTTATCACACGACGATTTTCGACATTTAATTTTTTCCTAAATGCTTCTCTTGTTGTCCGGTCAATTTCCTTAAATCTTTTCAAGTCAACGCAACAAGGAATCACTTCAACAGGTCTGCCGAGTTTATCAAATCCGGTTTCCTCGCTTTCGGGAAATAAAATTTCGCGTCCTCTTTCCGTTAAAATTACAAATCCGTCGGATTCTTTCAAAAGCCATTTTTCTACTTTTTTCACCGCTCGATATAATTTTCCATTTTCCTTCCAGCGTCCGGCATCGGTATATTCTTCCGGAAAAAATCCGCGTATATCAAAAAGTAGTTTCGGTTTTTTTATGACAAATTTCTTGGCAATCGCTCCCATTAAAGCCGGAACGTGAACTCTGGCGTGGATTATATCGGGATGCGTCCGGCGGATAAACTTCCAAGTGAAAAACGCACCGCTTACAATATCAAAAACTGTTGCAGGAACTGTCGGCGTTTTGTGATATTTAAGAAAATGCCATTCGATGCCTTCAGCCAGAAGGCTTTCTCTTTGAGTTTTAACACTTTCCTTATTCCACTTTTTCGCAGGATTAGTTTCAAAAGTGAGAATACTTACCCTGTATCCTTCGGAGCAAATTTGGCGTAAGTAAGGCAAAACCTGTGTTTGAACCAACGGTTCAAGTAATCCGAAGTAGCATAAGTAAAGCGAGTGTCCTCTCTTAACTACTTTATTATTGTCTTTCATATAATGCTTTCAATCTCAAAAAATATTTCTGCAAAGAGAACTTATTTTTTGTTAATTCTTTCCAACAGAGCTTTAATACCGGAGGAAATTTTCTTTGTTCGCCCTTTGATCCCCTCAGTATTAACATAAATCGTATTATGTTCTTCAGCAATTTCACTTGCTGGACGGGTTTTCGTGTAATAGTAAGTTGCAATTGATTTGCGATTGATATTTTCGGGCGTATTCAATGGTGTCGGATGTCCGTGAAAAGATATTTCGTTGGTTTCAAAGATCACGCAACGATTAAAGATCGGTGCATATTTGCCAAGCATTTTACCGTTTTTATCCGAAGATAAATCCCACAATTCAAGATGTCCTTCATATTCCTCTTTCCAATCTTTGTTCATATAAACCAAAACATTTAACCTACGATGAAATCTGGTTTTCGGGTGCATATTATAATCTACATGAACATTCAAAAATGCTCCTTTAATGGATTGATGAAGTCCACCACCGAACAAGTCTTCATCGCCCAAAATTTCATCTTCCATCTCGGTCAAATCCTGAAGCCAATTCAGAAACTCTTGAGAATTAAGTTCTTTAAAAACGGTGTCCATCATCGAATCTTCTTCAAAAATGGTCCTTTGAAATTTATTTTTTTGGTCTAAATAGGTAGTTCCATCCCATTTGTCATTCTCGATCTTCGGATAGTTTTGATAAATTTCTTCAGCCACCTTCGGCGGGAAAAACTCTTCAAACACGACATATTTAAACGGTTCTTTCGATTGATAATCCTGCTTGATCTCCGGCAGTCTGTTTTGCAGTTTTTCAATGTCTAAATACTTCATAAGTTTTTGCTAAACACGTGAAATTTTATATCTTGATGTTCGGTTTTGTAAGTATAAATAATTCTTTGCCGTCTTTTTTAGGTGATACGACCTGACTTTTACGATCCCATTTCGCTATTTCTTCCAGATCAAACCTCCAATCTCCGGTCAGAATTAAATAAGGATTGTCCTTAAATATAAATCGGGCAAATTCGGCATCTATGCAATTAGGATGAACGCCGCCCCAATTAACGTGCCAAACCTGCGGTTCTCTTTTTCTGTATTCATCATTTCCGTTCGGACAAAAGATCATAAAAAGTCCTTGTTCGGTCAGATGATCTTTGGCAAAATTCACAAATTTTTCGATATTGGCTAAATGTTCTATAACGTGTGAACTCGTTACCATATCGTTATTTTTCGGCACGTCTTCTACATCCGAATATATTGGAATGTCCAATTTTTCTCTGCCGAATTTCGCACGGGGTTTTGATAACTCGAAGCCGACGGCATTGTGTCCCGATTTTCTCATCTTAAATACGCTCGGTCCCCAACTGCAACCATAATCAATGATCTTGACCTTTGAATCAAATATTTTATCCAAAAGTTCATCATAATCTCTCAAACGGGGGAAATTTTCCTCTTTCAATGTTTCAAGTTCAAGGTCAGACGGCAGATCGGTAACCATATAATCATCAGTTGAGTATTCCGTTTGATAAAATTCATTCATCCACGCTTCATCGTCTTTCGGATGCCGATGACTCAGTCCGCAGTTATTACACTTATAAAGCGAGGTAACGACATATTTACTGTCTATTTTTTTTAGATCTGTTTTCTCACAATAAGGACATTTTTTTTCTTGTCCGATATTTGCTATGGAACGGGTTAGGTATTTTATTTTATCTTTCATAAACTTCTATTATATAAAACATCTTTTTACGATATTTCTAAAAAAACAAAAATTGATCAACTTGAATAATTTTATCAAAATTTTTATCAATAAAAAAACAAGCTGATATAAAACGAAAGGATATATATTAAAGGTTTTATTTTATTTCTACAAACAGCGATTTTCAATAGGATTTTCCTGATTTTTACTAACCTTTGGTGCTAGTAAATTAAAGTGAGAATTCTGCAATCGAAAGATGCAGAATTCCATCTTTGTCATATTGTAATCCATACCAACTCGCCAGCACATTAAACATCGTCATCGTGTAGCCG
>JALZKH010000078.1 GCA_030859345.1 Acidobacteriota bacterium
CTACAATCGAGTCCGATTGCATTCGAGTCTAGGTTATCAAAGTCCGATGGAATATGAGTTAAATTTGAAAATAAAAAATGGAGGAAAAGATAGAGAGTTTTGTATCCACTAAAACTTGACCATCTCAGTTTTATTAGACAGAATCTCTTATTCAAACCCTCATGATAGAAAATTGGAATTAGACTCCATACTAACAGATGCACAGAAAGTTGTTTCATTTAGTAAAAATCGAATTATTATTGAAAATAGTTTTGATAATAAAAATTGGATTGAAATAATCAAGTTAGAAGATAAAAAGATACTAAAAATATTAACTGCACCAGATTTGGAATTAGCATTAAAATTTGAAAAATGGTTGAAAGATAATAATTGAGATTATAAAAAAATAAAAGTAGATATTTTTGGAAAATGGAAGTTGATATGTCGCCAAGAGCCGTTAAAAACAGACTTAAATTAGTTTCGCAACTTCATCGTTTGAGTATTGCATTGGGAAAAGCGAAAAAGGAAACCGAAGTCCGAAAGAAAACCGAGAATAAAGCTTTGAAAAAATCGAATTAATGAAGACAACAAAACAAAAAACAAGACTTCGCCAGTTGAGCGATGAATATCAGCGTTTAGAGGAAAAATTAAAACTCGGCGGCGGCGTTGAGAAAATTGAGCGGACGCACGCAAAAGGGAAGTTGACGGCACGCGAGCGGATTGAATTGTTGTTTGATAGAGATTCTTTCTCACAGGAAATCGGTCTGCTGGTTGCTTATGACGAATATGATGGCAAAGCTCCGGCGGCGGCGGTTGTTACTTCGGTTGGAAAAGTGAATGATAGAGAATGCGTTGTTGTAGCAAATGATGCGACGATCAAAGCAGGGGCTTGGTATCCAGAAACCATCAAGAAAATTTTGCGGGCTCAGGAAATTGCGATGCGAAATCGTGTGCCGATAATTTATCTAGTTGATTCGGCGGGTGTTAATTTACCGTATCAGGGCGGCGTTTTCCCTGGGCAATACGGGGCGGCGAGGATTTTTTATTACAACTCGATAATGCGGCGTTATTTAAAAGTTCCGCAGATTTCCGCCGTGATGGGAATGTGCGTGGCGGGTGGTGCTTATTTGCCCGCTTTATCGGATGTGATTTTGATGGTTGAAGGCACTTCGTTTATGGGACTTGGCGGAGCAAATCTTGTCAAGGGAGCAACGGGGCAAACTATTGATAACGAAACACTTGGCGGTGCGATGACACACAATGCAATTTCGGGCGTAGCTCATTATCGAACGGCAAATGAGGAAGAATGTATCGAAAAAATCCGCGAACTCGTTTCCGAATTGCCGAAAAAATTTGAAACAAATGTTTCGATAACGGAAGCTAAAAAACCAAAAAATGAAGCTGAAAAACTTTACGAAATTCTGCCCGAAGATCATCGGCAACCTTATAAAATGCGGGATGTTTTAAATTGCATAATTGACGATGGAAAACTGGATGAATTTCAAGCCGATTATGCCAAAGAAATGATTTGCGGAACGGCACGAATTTCAGGAATCCAAGTCGGAGTTATCGCCAATCATCGAGGAATGGTTACGCGGAATAATAAACCTCCGAAATTCGGCGGAATCGTTTACTCAGAATCAGCTGAAAAAACTGCATACTTCATCGAAAATTGTAACCGCCACGGGACACCAATTCTTTTTGTCCAAGATGTTTCAGGCTTTATGGTTGGGGCGGAAGCGGAACATTCGGGCATAATTCGGGCGGGTGCGAGATTTGTCGAAGCGATGGCGACGGCAACCGTGCCGAAACTCGTTCTCACAATTAATCACGCTTCCGGTGCGGGTTATTATGCGATGGCTGGACAGGGTTTTGATCCCGATTTTATTTTTTCTTTCCCAACGGGGCGAATGGGCGTTATGGAAGGCGATTCGGCGGCGATGGCGATTTTCGGAACGCAGATAGAACGGCTCAAAAAAGAAGGCAAAGAACCCGACGAGGAAATGTTGGCGGAAATGGACGCAGTCCGGGAAACTTACGAAAAAGAACTTGATGCAAAATATGCGGCGGCGAGAGGTTTTGTGGATTCGATTGTGATTCCCGAAAATGTGCGTGATTCTTTGGAACTCGCTTTGCAGACAGCACTAAATACAGACAAACCTCACTTGGGAGCGTTTGTTTTGCCTGAGAATTTATAAATTTTTTGAGCAAATACATTTATAAGCAATTGCAACTTTTTCTGTAAATTCTGCGTAGTAATTAGCACCACACAGAATTTATAGAAGGAGTTTTTTAATGAAAATTTTAACCGCAATTATTGTTTTATTTGCACTTACGAATTTTAGCTTTTCTCAAGAGTTGGACAAAGTCAAACTTGATAAGTTTTTTGCCAGCCTTGCCGAAAACAATAAGGCGATGGGCAGTTTATCAATTCGTAAAGATGGCGACGTTTTATATAACAGGGCAATCGGTTTTAGCAAAATTGACGGTGCAAAAAAAGTTTCGTCAACTCCGCAGACCAAATATCGAATCGGCTCGATTACAAAAATGTTCACGGCGACAATGGTTTTTCAATTGATCGAAAAGGGAAAATTGAAACAAACCGATACTTTGGACAAATACTTTCCAAACATTCCAAATGCCAAGAAAATTATGATTACAAATCTGCTCAATCACCGCAGCGGAATTCATAATTTTACCGATGATACGGATTATTTAAAATGGATGATAAGTGCGAAAACACAGGCTGAAATTTTGTCCATTATTGCAAAAAATAAATCTGATTTTGAACCCGACACAAAATCTTCTTACAGCAATTCAAATTATGTTCTGCTTGGCTATATCATCGAAAAAGCAAGCGGAAAATCTTATCAAAAGTTTTTGGAAGAAAATATAATTTCAAAAATCGGATTGAAAAATACTTATCTCGGCGACAGTAAAAAGCCGGGTGAAAATGAAAGTTTTTCATATATTTATACTGAAAATTGGAAAGCCTCGCCTGAAACTGACTTGAGTATTCCGGGCGGTGCGGGAGCAATTATTTCCACTTCCGAAGATTTAACCAAATTCGCCGATGCTTTGTTTAATTTCAAAATTGTTTCGGAAAATAGCCTGAATAAAATGAAAACCATCAACGGCGATTACGGTTTGGGAATTATCGAATATCCTTTGTATGGCAAAAAAGTTTTCGGACATACAGGCGGAATTGACGGATTTAATTCGGTGTTGATCTATTCGCCCGAAGACAAACTTTCCATTGCATATATTTCAAACGGAATGGTTTATTCAATAAATGATATTATTTTAGGAGTTTCTGCAATTTATCTAAATAAACCATTTACAGTTCCGACCTTTGAAACAGTTAAACTTAAAAGTGAGGAATTGGATAAATATCTCGGAGTTTATGCAAACACCGATTTGCCTTTGGAAATCACGATTACAAAGAAAGATAACGCTCTGTTCGCACAAGCGACGGGACAACCTGCATTTCCGCTTGAAGCTATGGAAACAGATAAATTCAAATTTGATCCCGCACGAGTTGTTATCGAATTTGACACCAGCAAAAATCAATTAACCTTGAAGCAAGGCGGACAAGCGTTTGCTTTCAAGAAGAAATGATTCAATGCTTCTTTTTTTTCAATGAATACGGGAGATTAGAAAATAGATAATCTGTTTTTATTTCCGTTATCCATTTTTCGTTATCAGTTGTTCATAATCTGCAATCGCAGTTTTGATTATTTCGTAGGAATGTTCGCGTCCGTAACTGTAAGCGATTTCGCATTTTTGAGGTTCGTCGGGCAAATTTTTGTAGGTCAAAAAATAATGTTCAATGCGTTGCAAAATGCCTTTCGGGAGTTGGAGAATCTCTTGATATTGCTGATAAACCTTATCGCCCGCCAAGGTTGCGATAATTTTATCATCCGCCTCGCCGCCATCAATTAGACAAAATCCGCCGATGGGTTTGGCTTTTAATAAAATATCTCCACGCGGGATGTGATGTTCGGATAACACAAGAATATCAAGTGGATCACCGTCGCCGCATTTGATTGATTTGTTTGATTTTTCTCTGGCTACTTTTGCAATTCCCTCACCACAGTAAGTTTGCGGAATAAAACCGTAATTTGCCGGATAAACATTAGAATATTGTTGTGGACGATCAATTTGTAAGAAGCCCGATTCCTTTTCAATTTCATATTTAACCGTATCCCGCGGAACGATTTCCAAAAAAACCGTAACTTCTTTAGGGGCATCTTCGCCGTAAGAAATTCCGTGCCAAGGATGTGCTTTGTATTTGTAATTCATAAATTATTTACCGATAATCAGACTAAATAATTTACCAAAGGTTTTCAGAAGTTGCCAAAACGAATGTCAGAAATATTAAATTTGTTTGAAGAATCGGAAAAATCTCCAATAATGACGAGTATTATCGGTAAAATCGGCATTATACGCTTTATTCGTCCGAAGGCAAAAAATCCTTTATCAATTAAAACCTTAAAAATTTTGAAGCAGTCTTTTAAGCAGTTTGATTCGTTTTCAAAAATTGACGCAATAATTTTTACAGGTTCTGGAAATACTTTTGCATCGGGAGCTAACATAAAGGAAGTGGCGGTTTTAGATGAAAAAATTGCCGTTCAATTTGGAGAATACGGACAGAGTTTGATGCAGAAAATTTATTATTCCCGCAAACAGACAATTGCGGCAATAGACGGTTTTTGTATGGGCGGTGCGTTGGATTTGGCGATCTCCTGTAAAATGCGGATTGCTTCTCCAAAATCATTTTTTGCACATCCAGGAGCGAAACTCGGAATCATCACAGGTTGGAGCGGCACGCAGATTTTGCCGCGTTTGATCGGTAGGAAAAACGCTTTGGAAATTTTTATTACTGCGAAAAGAGTTGATGCGTTTGAGGCTTTGCGGATTGGTTTGATTGATGAAATTTCTGAAAATCCACTTGCCAAAGCAATCAAGAAAGTTTCAAAATAGAGTTTATGAAAAAATACATCATCAGTTGGATAGTAGTAAAAATAGCTCTTTTGGGTGTGTTTAGTTTCTTCGTATTTTCGGAGTTTCAGAGTTCCAACTTCGCTCAGGTTGCGAAATCTCCGACTCCCGAAATAGTTGACGATAAAATTAATCGCCCGACGAGCAATCCGTTCGAGGGAGATTTATCTCGTTATGATAAAGAAAATCGAGCCGATAATTTGCAGATCGAACGGGTGATGAATCTTTTGCAAATTTCTGAAGGCAAAACAGTTGCAGACATCGGAGCGGGCGGCGGTTGGTTTTCGGCAATTGCGTCAAAAAGAGTTGGTGAAAAAGGGAAAATTTATGCCGTAGATATAAACAAAAATGCGATAAAATATATTAATGAGCGAAAAGAAAAGGAAAAATTAACAAATATTGTTGCGGTTTTGGGTAAAACGGATGATCCTTTGTTAGATAAAAATTCGATTGATGCAATTTTAATTTTGAATACTTATCACGAAATTGCCGAGCCGATAATTTATCTTAAAAAGTTAAAACAATCATTAAAAAAAGGTGCTTTGGTTGGAATTATTGACAGAGAAGGCAATGGCGATGACCACGGAATTGACTCAAAAACTTTAATCAAAGAAGCCGATAAAGCCGGATTTATACTCAAACAGCAATATGATTTTGTTGAAGAATCAATGGATTATTTTTTGATTTTTGAAGTAAAAAAAGATAAATAAAATCATTTTATTTATCTAAAAAACGTGCTATTCCTTTTTGACAATCCTCCGTCAGTCTTGCAATCGCATTGACCTCCGCTCCGACTTTGATTGCAGTATCAAAATTCATTCCGTCCATTTGATAGAGTAATTTTTTAGACAAAATAATTGCTGAACGGCTGACTTTCTCATACACAGAAACATATTTCCAAACATCATTTTCAAAAGTTTCATCTTCAAAAACACGATTTACCAAACCGAATTTTTCTGCTTCATCTGCAGAAAAATTAAATCCCTGAGTAATGAGTTCAAAAGATTTTTTCTCAGACAAATTCCGACGCAAAATCGCCATTACCATAGCCGGAACAAAACCAATCTTAACTTCCGGGTAGCCGAATTGGGCTGATTTTGAAGCAAGCACAATGTCGCAAGCCGTCGCCAAACCGCAACCGCCAGCCAAAGCCCGTCCGTGAACCGCAGCAATTATCGGAACTTTAACTTTCCGCATCAAAATAAAAAGTTCCATCAAACTTTCGGCATCTGCTAAATTTTCCAAAATATCGCTCTCTGAAATTTTCTGCAACGCAGATAAATCCGCACCCGAACAAAAATCTTTACCCTCGCCTTTGATAATTATCGCCCGTAAATACTCATCCTTATCGGCTTCACGCAAAGCTGATTTGAGAGAATCTATCAGATCATCATTCAAGGCATTTCGTTTTTCGGGGCGATTTAATGATAGAATTAAAATTGAATTTTGTTTATTTTGGATTAGTTCAGTCATTGGATTTAATTGTTTTATTAGCGGATACCAGCATTTTTATAATTTCAACGCAGTCATTATTGATGGAATTATATTCATTTTCATCAATAAAATTACCTTGAAAAATAATTAATAACCAATATTCAGTTTCAGATGCTTTTCTCAAAGCGACTCCCATTTCTTAAAAACTTGTTTGGATTCTGCTTGAGTCGCTTCTTTGGCGTGTTTTCCGATGTGAGTTCCTGAAAGTAGAACTTGTTTGCTTAAAATATATTCATTTTTTTCTTTGGCAATATATTTAGAGAGTTTAACAATTCTCAGAGCAAATTTTATTGATTTTTCTAATATTATACTTTTACTCATTTTTATTTTTGAATAAAAGCGGATAGTTGGTAGTTGATAGATGATAGTTAGAAGAGAAAACAACTATCAATTATCAGCTATCAACTACCAACTTTTATAAAATGAATTGAAATTAAACATCCTTCAAAAACTCACGTATTGAATCCGTAACTGCTTTTGGTGCTTCCTGTTGCACCCAATGTCCCGCCGTCGGAATTCTGATTTCCTCATATTCGGCATCAATAAAATCTCCAATATTTTTAACCGTTTCGGGCAAAATTGCGTGATCCTGTTCACCGTAAATGAAAAGAGTCGGGACTTTTATTTTTTCTGTGTTATCAACTTTGCCGAAAAGTCTTTTCAAAATGTTTGCCCGGTAATAATTTATTGCACTTTTCAAAGCGTCTTGTTCACTCCAAGCCTTTTTATATTCGGCAATTTCTTCGGTAGAAAAAATCCCTTTTTCAGCAGTAGAATTTTTTAATCCATCCTCTAAGCCTTGAAAATTATTCTGGCTCAAAAGCCATTCGGGAAGTTTCGGAATTTGAAAAAGGAACATATACCAACTTGCCAAAAGCTGTCCAAATGTCTGGTTTTTTCTCCAAACAGCGGGCGGCGGAACTTGCAGAGCGACTAATTTTTCGACATATTCAGGATGTCTCAAAGCAGTTGCCCATGCGACTCCCGCTCCCCAATCGTGTCCGACGACAAACGCTTTTTTATGTCCGAAATGATTGATTAAACCTGTTACGTCATCAACCAACTTTTCAATTTTATAATCAGAAACATTTTCGGGTTTATCCGACAAATTATAGCCACGCATATCTGGGGCAACGACTGTATATTCATCAGATAAATCAACGAGCTGTTTTCGCCACGAATACCAGAATTCGGGAAAACCGTGTAGCAGTAAAACTAATTTTTCACCATCTCCCGCCGTCGCATAATGCAGACGGACACCGCCGACTTGGGCATAATCGAAATTTATTTTATTTTGTAAAGTTTTGTTCATATTATACCCAATTTTATTATTTCATTATCCGTTATTTCAACATTCATTCGCAGAAGTGCCGTTGAAAAAGTTTTGCCTTGTGCATCGGTCATCAAAGACAAAGTTCCGCCGCCGCCTAGTGATTCGTGCAGAAGGAAATTCAAAGCACCGAGATTCGGCAGTTCAAATCTTTCCACCTCACCTTTAACAATTTCACCAAAATGTTTTTTAACTTTTTCCGCTGTAACTTCGCGGACGAGAATCGGATAAATATCTTCATTAAATGCGATCAGCCCGACATTTGCCGTGTCGCCTTTGTCGCCCGAACGTGCGTGTGCTATTTTTGTAAGTTCAACTTTCATAATTTAAATATTCTGGAAAATTTCAATGGTCTAATATCTTCTTCGATTATAATTTTGGTTGCAGGTTGACAAGTTGAAGACTTAGTAACCTTGTAATAAAAATCTTTGTTCTCAAAAAATTTGACTTGCCACCCATTACATCGGTTATTAAATGTAAAACCATTACTCTCATTAAATCCACCAGATTTAGGAAAAATTTCAGAAAGAATTTCACTTATACTTTCAATTGATATAAATTCTAATGGTTTTACTGGAAAGATTTCATATTTGGGAGAATTAGGTATTGAATTGTTAACTCTTATTACAATTATAAAATCACGAGCATAATAATCTTTTGTTGTTTCAGTAGATTCAATAGACTTTCCGTATAATGTTTCTAAGTCTAAGGTTGTTTGAGTATAAACTGGAAAACTAATCAAAAGTAAATAAAATCCAGTTACAACTAATAATTTGGGTGAAATCAAAATGCTGCCTCCCATCTTTGGTAAACTTATAAAATCTCACTAAAACTGAAACTATTATATCAGTTTAAGATATTAAATTTCATAAGTTATGTCCTTTCTTATAATTATCAAGCCGATAAAATGCCGCTAAAACCAAAGAATGCGTGATTTCTTCATCGGCAATTAGTTTTGGAATATCTGAAATCGGAAATAATTTTGTTTCAATACTTTCGTGTTCATCAAACTTCGTTTCGCCAATTTTCTCGCAGTCTAAAGCCAAAAAATGAAACATTACATTTTCCTGCAAAGCGGGATTCGGATGCGATTTCCCCAAAAAAATCATTTCTTTTGCAACAAAACCCGTTTCTTCCAAAAGTTCGCGTTCCGCACATTTTACAGGTTCTTCGTCTTCGTCAACCATTCCGCCGGGGATTTCTAAAGTTACTTCGTTTGTGCCTTGTCTGAATTGTTCGATCAAAATAACTTTTTTATTTTTGGTTAAGGCGATTATATTCACCCAATCGGGATTTTCAATGACGAAAAAACTCGCTTTTGTTCCGTTTTCAGAACTTTCGCAAAAATCTTCACGGACTTTGAAAACTCTGCAATCGGCAACCAGTTTTGATTCGATTATTTCCCACGTTGTAATTTTTTTACTCAAGCTTCGATAATCTCGACTTTTGTTTCGATTAAATCCTTCGGAATCAAAGCAGGGAAATAAGCCATAATTTCCTCGACCTTCGGGCGACCACCGGCAAAACCCGTAACTCCCGGAGGTCCGGTTAAAATAAGCGGGGCGATTTCTTTTGTAAATCTTGTAATGTCATCTTTATTTGGTCCGCGAACTCCGATCCTAAGCTGCACTTCGGGAATATCTTTCGGCGGTTCACCCGCAAGATGTCCGTGCGTTGCATTTACGCCGACAAATTCCGTCAGAATTACATCAAATTTTAAGCCGAGATTTTCTAAACGCTTTCGCAAAATCTTATCAGCGGCTTTGGCTTTCTCATAAGCGTCCGGGTAAGAATAAACAAGCGTTCCGACAGATTTCCAACCGGCTGAATAAGCAACTGAAATTTTGTAAAATTCGGTACTTGGGTTTCCTTTTATTCCTTTCACACGAACTCTATCTTTGCCGTCTTCACTTAAATTTATCGTTGTAAAATCAGCCACAACGTCAGGTGTGATATATGAATGCGGATCGCCCATTTCGTAGAGAAGTTGTTCTTTGATAGATGGAATACTGACAATTCCCCCGGTATTTTCGTGTTTTGTAACGACGAATTCGCCATTCGGATAGGCTTCGATAATTGGATAACCGATGTCTTCGAGGTCGGGGATATTTTGCCAATCAAATTGACAATTTCCACCCGAACATTGTCCGCCGCATTCAATAATGTGTCCGGCAATGGTGCCGATGGCAACTTGATTCCAATTATCAAATTTCCACCCGAATTCGTGCATTATCGGTGCAAGTGTCAAACCCGTATCGGTCAAACGTCCACCGACAATAATTCTCGCTCCTTTGTCCAATGCTTGGACTATCGGTTTTGCACCGAGATAGACGTTTGCAGACTGCACTTGGTCAAGAATATCAGCGAGCGGTTCGCCCGTATCCATATTATTAATTTCGATGCCTTTATCAAGAAATTCCTGCAAACGCGGCATAATATCATCGCCTGTAATTACACCGATCTTTACGCCTTTGTGTCCCAATTTTTGAGCAACATTACGTATTTCTTCGGCACAACCCATTACATTTACGCCGCCGGCATTTGACAAAACTTTGACATCTTTTTCAATACAATCAGGCAAAATTTCCTCGATCAACGAGACAAAATCACGTGCATATCCCGCTTCCGGGTTTCTCGCACGCTGTTTTTGTAAAATGGACATCGTAACTTCCGCCAGATAATCCAACATCAAATAATCAATCGGACCTTTGCGAACCTGATCTATCGGAGCGGTTAACATATCACCCCAAAATCCTTGCCCGCCTGCTATTCTTACTTTTTCTTTCATTATGTTTAATTAAAAACCAAAAAAAAGAGACGGTCAACAATCATTATGTAAAAGTTGTAACCGTCTCTGCCTAAAAATTACTTTATTATTAGCTTTATAATCTGCGAACTCTTTTCTTTCTCACAAAAACTTTTCGATAAACCCATTTCGAACCGTTCCAAGTTTTGCGAACAACCCAACGTCCGCCTCTATAAGTTGCTTTTGCTCCTTTTTTAACTCCCGAAGCCGTAGCTTTTGAACCTTTCTTAACTCCTGATGCAGTAGCTTTTGAACCTTTCTTGATTCCAGATGCAGTAGCTTTTGAACCTTTTTTTACGCCGGAAGCCGTAGCTTTTGATGCCTTCGTTATAGCAGTAACTACTTGAGCTTCGGCTGAATTATTAGAAAATACAAATAATGCAAAAAATAAACTAAAACATAAGATACCTTTTTTTATCATAATAAATTTCTCCTGACTAAAAATTGCTATGCTTTGTTGAGAATAAAACTTAAAAGGTTGTTTCCCATAAAAATTTGCGGATGAAATTAATGTATTCCACCCGCATTTTTTCCAAAATTTATAAATTAACCGTTTATTGGTCAATAATATCTTCGGTTTCGTCAACAACTATTTCGACACCTTTTTCAGTTTTTTCAATACCTTTGAGTGTTCCTTTTTTAACCTTTTTGGAAACCCATTTTGTTCCATCCCAAGCCGAAACAGTTATATATTCAGTTTTATTGACAACCTTTTTAGTTCCTTTTACAGCAGCTTCGGTTGCATCAGTAACTACGACTTCCGTTTTATTGTAAGCCTGCTTTGTAGTTTTAACTCCCGCCTTAGTAGTTTTGACAGTAACATCTTTAGTTCCTTCAGCTATATCCTTTGTAACTTCGGCAGTTTTCTTTGCGGCATCAACCGTTGCATCTTTTGTAACTTCAGCGGCTTTTTTTACTGCGTCAACAACTTGAGCATTTGCCGTTCCGTATGAAAATAATACAACACCTAGTATCAGACTAAAACAAAATAACATTTTATATTTCATAATTCTCCTAAACCTCCTTTGTAATCTATAAATTTATGTATTGCATTTATCGTGCCAGTATAAATGAGTTAAGTCAACTGAAATAATAACCCTTGAATCAAAATTTCTTAAAGTTTAACCTTCGTTTCTGACATTATTTCTTAAAAACTCAACAATATCTACTGTTGAAGTTCCGGGAAGAAAAACTTCGGACACACCTTGTTCTTTGAGCTTTATAATATCTTCCTGCGGCACGATTCCGCCGACAACGACGAGCGTGTCGTCCATTCCACTTTCTCTTAAAAGATTAACGATTCGCGGACAAAGTGTGTTGTGTGCTCCACTCAAAATAGAGATTCCAACGGCATCAACATCTTCCTGCAAAGCCGCCGCCGCAATCATTTCGGGCGTTTGCCGCAAGCCCGTATAAATAACTTCCATTCCCGCATCACGTAAAGCACGGGCGATAATTTTTGCCCCGCGGTCGTGTCCGTCAAGACCGGGTTTGGCAACTAAAACACGAATTTTTCGATTGCTCATATAAGTTCTTTATTATATTAGTGAGCAAAGCGTCCTAGCAAGCCGCCGCGTTTGATAAGTGGTTTTAGTTCCGCCCAGGTGAAAAAATACTTGCCTTCGGGTTCGAGTGCTTTGACGGCGTGAACGAATCCGTAATCAAAAAGAAACGTAACTCCTTTATCATCAATATAATATTCATCAAGCGTGTTTGCCGTATATTTTTTATTGGCAATTAATTCTACTGCGGTTGAAAGGTCTTCGGAATTCTCTTTTTTCATATCCGCAAGATATTTTTTAACTTCCGCTTTTTGGGCTTTATCAACTTTAACGAGCAATTGACCGACATCGTTAAAAACATCTCTAATAAAAATTCGTTTTCCCGTATTCAGATTTATAACAAAAGTTTTAATACTTGTGTCTGGATAAGCACCTGAGCCTTCCATCATAAGTTCAATGACCATCAGGGAATTTTTATTGTATTTTACCTTATAGTCAAAATTTTCCAGCCAATAATAATCGCCCAGATTTTCCTCGAGAGTTGTATCGAAAATTTTCCAATAGCTAACCGTATGTTCCAGATTTCTCAAAACAGTAGGATTCTTAATACCTGAAAAATTCGGATAGTTTACCTCAAAAGTTTTTTTATGTTCAGGTAAATCTTTACCTTTTCTTTCATATTTAACTTTTTTGGATGTAACATTTACGGAATTATTTTGAGCCAGCCCGTTAATTGAAAGGAAGAGAATCAAAATGCCGAAAAGCAAAATTTTTACTTTCATATTTTGTTTAATTTATTAGATTCTAATTTAAATTTGGTTTTTTCTAAAAAATCCATATTGGGCGACGCAAAAACGCAACGTAATTTGCCGTTTAAGGTTTTCTTGGTTTTCATTTTATCTAACATTTCAAACCAAGCGTGCGAATTGACCCAAAGCGGATTATATGAAGTCAAAGGCGTAATAATTCCATAGCGGACTTCTTCCGTTTCTTCAACAAAAGTGCCGAAAAGCCTGTCCCAAATAATAAAAACTCCCGCATAGTTTTTGTCTAAATACTGGTCATTTACGCCGTGATGAACACGGTGATGTGAAGGCGTGTTGAGAAAATATTCGAGCCAGCCGAGTTTGCCGATAAATTTTGTGTGAATCCAAAATTGATAGATCAGATTCAACCCGTGCATCGTTACGAATGCCCAAAACGGAAAACCCAAAAATGCCACGGGAATATAAAAAACCCAATGAGCCACGCCGCTAAACCAACTCTGCCGCACGGCGACGCTTAAATTGTATTGATTCGATGAATGATGAACGACGTGAAAATTCCAAAAGAAACGAATTTCGTGGCTAGCCCGATGAAACCAGTAATAAGCAAAATCGTCAACAAAAAGCAGTAAAACCCAAGCCCACCAAGCATTCATCGGCATCCGAACCGGCGTGATCGCACCTATCCAAAAATAAACCTGCGTCGTAACCAACGCGAACAATGTTCCGAACGCCACGCTCATAAACCCGATAAAAATATTATTCCAGGTATCTTTGCGGTCAAATAATTCACGATTTTCCCGTATGATCGCAAAAGTTTCCAAGGCAATCAACAGAGCAAAAATCGGAATGGCAATGGTTTGGGGCTGTATCATATAAATAAAGTTTAATTCAAGAAACTCTTTTCGGCAAAATATTTTGTGATAGACATTAAAACTATCACAAAATACTTACAGTTTCGACGTTTTATAGGCAATGTATGTTGTCTGTTCAAAATTTAGAACAATCTTACAACTTTGGATGCTTCTTAAATTCTTTCAAGAGCCTGCGAATGATATTCTTTATTTAACTGATGTTACGCAGATTGAAGTCTTCAGTAATTTAAACTAATGCAGGTTCTAATTTAGATTTGTTATTCCTTTTGAGTGCAAATTCCAAATCTTCTAAAATACCTTCAATCTCATCTTTTGTTGCACCGAACATCATTTCGATTTCATCTTCGGTAAGTTTTTTAAGTGCAAATTTTATTGCGGTTTTAAAAACTTCCAACTCATCTTGAGAAACCGAAATTTCTGCTAAATTAACTGACGCGATTGTTTTTGTTTGTAGAATTTTCATAATGCTATTTTAACTTATTCGGCAAATCATTTCGATGAATAATTTCCCACTTGCCACTTTTGACTCTTTCCGAACGATTCATTTTTGTTGTGCGAAAGCTGGTGTGGTGCAATCCTTCATTAGTAAAAATATGCGTCCGACCTTTTTCACCAATAAAAACGTAAAACATTGACTCAATATCCAAATAAATTTCAGAAGCCGCCGTTTTATCTTGTTCGGCTTCACTTGTCGGTCTTTCGGTTTCTTCGTGTCTTTCTTCGCCGTGTTCTGTTCTTTTAACCATGTTCATTAAAAAGCAGGTTCTTCATAAATACCGTAAACATCTCTTAAAGCCGTGCAGATTTCTTCGATTGTGGCGTAGGCTTTGACGGCTTCGATGGTTGCGGGCATTAGGTTTTCGTTGGCGATTGATGCTTTTTTGAGTTTTTCCAAAACATTTGTAACGGCACCGTTGTCGCGTTGGGATTTTACAAGTTCTAATCTTTCGAGTTGGTGATCGCGGACGGATTCGTCAATTTGGAGGGTTTTGATCGTTTGCACCTCATTTTCCATACGATATTTGTTTACGCCGACGATTACTTGCTCTTTGCATTCGACGGCTTTTTGATATTGGTAGGCGGATTCCTGAATTTCTCTCTGCGGGAAACCGGCTTCGACTGCTTCGACCATTCCGCCGAAACCGTCTATTTTATCGAAGTATTCGTAGCATCCGTCAATCATTTTTTGCGTCAGAGATTCGACGTAGAACGAACCGCCGAGCGGGTCAACTGTATTTGCAATTCCTGTTTCTTCGGCGATTATTTGCTGTGTGCGAAGTGCGATCAGAGCGGCTTCGTCGGTTGGAAGTGCGAGTGCTTCGTCGTAAGAATCGGTGTGCAAAGATTGCGTTCCGCCAAGAACTCCGGCGACTGCTTGGATGGCGACTCGGGCGATGTTGTTGAGCGGTTGTTGAACTGTTAAGGACACGCCAGCCGTTTGAGTGTGAAAACGCATTTTCATTGTGCGTGGATTTTTTGCACCGAAGCGTTTTTTCATTGTTTCCGCCCAGACAACTCGTGCGGCACGGTATTTGGCGATCTCTTCAAAGAAATCGTTGTGTGCATTAAAGAAAAATGAGATTCGCGGCACGAATTCGTCAACGTCCATTCCGCGATCAATGCCGTATTGAACATATTCAACACCATCCCGAAGCGTGAACGCCAATTCCTGCAAAGCGGTCGAACCTGCTTCGCGAATGTGATAGCCCGAAACGGAAATCGGATTGTAGCGGGGAAGATGCTTATATGAAAATTCAAATGTATCAATCACCAATTTCATCGCCGGTTTGATCGGATAAACCCATTCTTTTTGGGCAATGTATTCCTTCAAAATATCATTCTGAAGCGTTCCCGAAATCTTGTTAAAATCAGCACCTTGCTTTTCGGCAAGTGCGACATAATATGCCAAGAAAATCCACGCCGGAGCATTGATCGTCTGTGAAACGGTTACGTCTTCCAAATTTATGCCGTCAAATAATGCCTCAAAATCAGCAAATGTCGAAACCGCCACGCCGCATTTTCCGACCTCGCCTTCGCTCAAAGGTGAATCCGCATCAAGTCCCATCAAAGCGGGTAAATCATATGCAACGGACAATCCCGTCTGACCTTGTTTCATCAAATATTTAAAACGAGCATTGGTTTTTTCCGGCGAAGAAAATCCCGCAAATTGCCTCATTGTCCAGAGTTTTCCGCGATAACCAGTCGGATGAATCCCTCGTTTATACGGAAATTCACCCGGAAAACCGACATCGCCGTTTGAGATTATGTCTTCAACATCACTTTGTGTATAAAGCCTTTCAACAGGCTCAAGCGAGATTCCTTCAAAAGATTCCTTGCGTTCGCCTCTTTTGGTAACGGTTGGTTTTAATGTTTCATCTTCCCAGCGTTCGACGTTTTCTTTGCTTCTTGATAATTGTTCTTTAATTTCCGGCATAATTATTTCTTTTTATTAATATTTTTTAGTAATTGTAGCACGATTCTTTATAACTTTTGAAAGCACTAAGTTATCCAATTTCGATTATATTTATCTGATTTTCTATCGTTTCTGATAGTAGCAATTGCAGATTTTCGATATAAGGCGTAAGTGTTTTAATTTTGTTATTCGGAGCATTCAAAATAAATAATTTGATGGGAAATCTGGAAAGATTTTGTTGATATTGCAGGTTTTTATCAATCGTTACAAACGCATCAAAACCTTCAAGCGTCATTAAACCAAGCAATTCGCCGTTTTTTCTTCCATTCCAAAACATTTCCCGAACGGTGAAAACTTCGTATTCATCACTAAATTGTGGTTTCAACTTTGTCGGTAGATTTTCGTCCAATAAAATTTTCATTTAGAATGTCGGGCGATGTGATAAGTTTTTCGGCTAAACGCAAAACTTCTAAAGCCTGTGGCTTAGAAACTGTCGGAAAATTTTCCAGAAATTCATTAAGTGTTTCGGTTTCAAGCCAATCGAAAAGCGATTGAATGGGAACTCTCGTACCGCAGAAAACAGGCGTTCCGCTCATAATTTCAGGATCAATATTGATGATATTATTCTGCATAAATTAAATATTAGAGGAAACAACAAGTAAAATCAATATTGAATCAAACTGCCTTCACGCTTCGCACGTTGCACGGCACGGGAGAAAATCCAGAGTGAAAATGGAAGTAGAACAGCGAGGAAACCGATCAGAACAAAAAGTTGCGGTTCAACATCTACGAAAGTTTTGCCTTGAATCAAAATACTTCGGATGCCGTCCAAGCCGTGAGTTGATGGATTTATTGCAGACAAAAAACTTCCGGTGCTGCCGAGTTCTTCCTGCAGCATTTCCTTCGGGAAAAAAACGCCCGAAAAAAGTGCCGTGCCGACTCCGATAAAAACCGCAAAAGGATCACCGCGTTTAAAAGACATTACAAAACTTGCCGATAAAATTCCCAGACAAGCAAGCGATAATGTTGTCAGAAGCAGAAAAACTGCGGCTAAAATGAAACTGCCTTTATATTGAATATTAAAAAACGCCCAGCCGAAAAATAAGTATAAAAATGAATAAAATGTCGCCTCGACATAAGCCCACGCCGAACTCGAAATGATGACCGTCGGAACATTTATCGGGGTCAGCAAAACGCTTTCGAGCGTTCCCTGCATCTGTTCCTGCCTGATTGCATTGGCAAGCGACGAAAAACCGACGAGAAAATAATTGAGAACCGCCAAACCGATCAGCCAGGCTGAAAGCAAATTTTGCCAGTTCGGATAACGAAAATCTATAAATCCTGTGTTTGCCAAACGCGAAATAAAATAAAACGTGGTTGAAACGCCGAGAATCCATAAGATTTTGATCAGAAATTCAAAACGATATGAAATAGCGAGTTGGAAATCACGAATGACAAATGCTTTGATGCGGCGAAAAAGATTCATTTACAATTTATACTGATTTAATATCAGAAACTAATTTACAACTAAATTAAACTCATTCAAAACAACAAAATTCGATAACCTTTGCAAAGAATTAACATTAAATTTACAATTAGGACAAATGAAAAACATCCCTTTAAAAACTTTATTGGTTTTATTTACCCTTTTATTTTCGATTTCCTGTCTGAGCGAGGACAAACCGATTGATGATGTAAACACGCTCAGACCGAATGTTAATGAAAATAGTAATCTGAATATTAGTAACTCAGATGCAAATATCGTCGAGGATAACGAGGTAGAACTACGCGAAAAAATCAATCTGCCGTATGAGCCGATTGGCGACAGTCCCTGGCAGGAAGATACGAAAAGTGTTCCAAATAAATTAAAGGCTGTGCTGAAATTCTCCGAAGAAGATACGCAGAAATTACTGGAAAAAGTGAGAGGTGCAAATAAGAGTCTTGCAGTTAGTATTGATGCTGAAAGCTGGTTTCCGGCGGAACTCATCGCCAAAAGCGATTCGACCGGAGATACGACATTAAAAGGGATCGAATATTCGGCGACAGATTTTGTAAAATCTCCTTATTCAGAAGGTAATTTGATTTTTATTGATGGAGCGGATTTTTTTGTTTTGAATCTGCAAACAAAATAATTTCTCTAAAGCTCATTATACTTTTTCAACTTTCGATAAAGTGTCGAAAGGTCAATTCCTAAAATCTCAGCGGCATCGGTTTTATCTTTATTTACCGAGTTTAAAATTTCCAAAATATAACGCCGCTCCATTTCTTCCAAAGTCGGACGCAAACCTTCGGGATCACGTATTTCAAATGCCGAATCGTGAGAATTATTTTTAATTCTAGGCGGCAGACTTTCGACATCAATTTCATCTCCGCTTAAAATAAATGCCCGTTCAATCGCATTTTGTAGTTCGCGGATGTTTCCTTGCCAGCGGTGATTCAGCAGAACCGACATCGCTTCCTTCGTTATTTGTTTTTCAGTTAAATTTTGTGTGTTGGCGGATTTTGTAACGAAATGTTTAATCAGCAGCGGAATATCTTCACGTCTTTCACGCAAAGGCGGGAGATTTATTTCTACGACGTTTAAGCGGTAAAAAAGGTCTTCACGAAATTTGTCTTCCGAAACTTCTTTTTCTAAATCCTTATTCGTAGCGGCAATAATTCTTGTGTCGAATTTTATCGGAGTTGACGAACCGATTGGCGTAACTTCCTGTTCCTGCAACGCACGAAGAAGTTTTACCTGCAACGTCTGCGGCATTTCGCCGATCTCGTCAAGCAGAAGCGTTCCGCCGTCCGCCGAACGAAACAAGCCTTTTTTGTCTGCGGTTGCTCCGGTAAATGAGCCTTTTGTGTGTCCGAAAAGTTCCGATTCGAGCAAAGATTCCGGCAAAGCCCCGCAATTTACGGCTAAAAAAGGTTTTCCCGTCCGCGAGCTTTTGTAATGCAAAGCTCTTGCGATCAATTCTTTTCCCGTTCCACTTTCGCCTTGAATCAGAACATTTACATTCGTGTCGGCAATCTTTTCAATGATGCGAAAAACACTTTGCAAGACTTCGCTGTTACCGACGATTTCGGAAAAATCATAACGCTTGCTTAATTCACGTTTTAAAAAACGGTTTTCATTAAACAATTCTTTTGTCCGAATAGCATTTTTAACCGTTTGCAGTAAGTCTTCATTGACAAAAGGTTTTGTCACATAATCATAAGCACCTTTGCGAAGTGCGGCAATTGCCGTATCAACTGATGAATATGCCGTCATAATTATGACAATCGCATTTTCATCAATTGCTTTTAAATTATCCAGCAAATCCAGACCGTCCATACCGGGCATTTTTATATCGGTCAGCGTTGCGGCGACATTGTTTGACGGATAAATCTCAAGAGCATTTTCGGCACTATCGGCAGTTAGAACGTCATAACCTTCAGCTTCCAAAAGCTGCCGCAAAATGGAACGCATTAATTCTTCATCTTCGACAACGAGGACGGTTTGTTTAGCATCTGATGACATAATTTCAAGTGATAGGTGATAAGTAATTGGTAATAAGTAATGAAACATTTCTTGACCTATCACCAATTACTTATCACGTATCACTTATCAACAGTTTAACACAAGAATTTATCATTTTCGGCGTTTCGTGTTAGCATCGGAAATGTTCTCAAAAGTTTTTCAAATGCGTTATAAATTCCTAAACATTTCATTGATTTTATTCCTGTCGGTATTGGCGTTTCCGGTTTTTTCTCAGGAAACTAATCCGGTTGACCGCGAGGTGGCAAACCCTATGACGGACGAGCCGAATGTGAACCCGACTGCAAATCAAAACAAACTGAAAATCGCTAACAAAAAACCACAGCAATCGGGTTATATTCCCGAAGGCGGCGGGGAAGATTTAATTATTTATTCGGAAAATAACAGTGCCGAAGGTGTTAATGGAAAACGTATTATAACGCACGAAGGAAATGTTGATGTGCGTTACGGAATTTATAGGTTGCAGGCGGATAAAATAATGATTTTTGAAGAAACTGGAAATTTCGTGGCGGAAGGAAGTGTGGTTTTCGATCAGGGCGAAGACCAGCGAATAACGGGCACAAAAGGTGTTTGGAATGTCAATACGAAACTCGGAAAGTTTGAAAATTCAACCGGTTACACGAATCAAACCGAAGACGGAACGATAATTTATTTTACGGCGGATAAAGTTGAGCGGACAGGTTTGAAAGAAGTTGTGGTCGAGAACGCACAGTTTACGGCGTGTGAAGGTGCTGTGCCGAATTGGAGTTTTACAGCGGATAAAGCGACGATTTCGCAGGACGATAAAGTTAAACTGATAAAACCGAAATTTCGTGTTCGCGGCATTCCGATAATTACTCTGCCTTACGCGACAATTCCGATCAAGGAACGTGCCAGACAATCGGGTTTTTTAACGCCGACTTTCGGATTTTCGGGCAATAAAGGTTTTCGTGCATCGGGAGCATATTATCAAACTCTCGGACGTTCGGCGGATGTTACGTTCCGGGCGGATCTATTTACAGGACGCGGCATCGGTTACGGTGCGGATTTCAGAACCCGTGCAAATTCGCGTTCATATTTTAATTTCGGAGTTTACGGTGTCGTTGACCGCATTATCGGGGCAAGCGAAAGTCCCGAAAATCCAGATCAGGGTGGAACAAGCATATATGCCGACGGCGTTCATTATTTTCAAAATGGTTTCACGGCGGTTGCCAATGTTCGTCTGACTTCAAATCTTGCGTTCAGACAAGTTTTCTCAGACGGAATTCAGCAAATTATTTCACCGATAGAAGTTTCTGAAGCATTCGTCAATAAAAGTTGGGATAATTACACACTTAATTTATTAGCTCGTTCACAGCAAATTTCGATTCCGAACGTGCTGATAAAAACGCGGAATCTTCCGAGCATTAATTTTGATAAACGCCCGTCTCAACTGAGTTTCTTTAACAATGTATATTTTTCATTTAAAACAAGTCTTGAAGGAATTTCGCGGCGGGAAGAAGCGGATGATGTTGCTTTATATCGTCAGCAGACGGGCGGCGATCCCGTTGTCGGACCCGCACTCGGTCAACGCATAGATGTTCACCCGGAAGTTACAATTCCGTTTAATTTCAAGTATTTTTCTCTGACGGCAAAAGCCGGAACTCGCGTAACATATTATTCAAATTCGTTTGATCCGCTAAGAAATCTCATCGGACGCGACGTAACACGAAAATACGGCGAATTCGAACTGGATTTTCGCCCGGTTGCCTTAGCTCGGAACTTCTACGGAGAAAATGATTCTTTCCGCTTTCGCCACGTTATCGAACCTTATTTAACTTACCGTTTAATCAGCGGCATAAATAATTTTAACCGAATTATACGTTTCGATTACGCCGACACGCAGACCGACACGAATGAAATCGAATTCGGTATTACAAACCGCATTTACACACGCAAATATACCGAAGCCGTAACTGCGGAAGCACAAAGAAAATTGCAGGAAAATCCCGAAATAAAACAAGACCCGCTGACGATTCAGCCTTATGAGATTTTTACTTTAACGATTCGCGGAAAATACTTTTTCGACAAGGATTTCGGCGGGGCTTTGATTCCCAGTCGCAGAAATCAGATCGCACCGATAACCGCTCTGACATTTTACACATTCGGCGGGATTCCGCGAAGACTTTCGCCGCTCAACATAGATGCAACATATCGCCCGCGTAAGACGGTTTTTGTAAATTCACGGATGGATGTCGGTGTGCAGGGCGACGGGCTTCGGGCGATTTCCGCAACGGTTGGTTACGACACGAAACTTTTGAAATTTTTTCAGACTTTTTATTACACGCGAGCCGTAACTTTAACAAACAAAGATGCAGTTTTCGCTAATCAATTTGGTAAAGAAGCCGGAACTTTACGCGGTTCGCAGTGGAGTCCTTCGGTTTTTATCGGCGACAAAAACAAAGGTTTTTACGGCGGCACATCGCTTTTCTTCGATTTTCAAAACCGCCGTGCAACGGGCGGAAAACCGCTTATCAGTTCTCTTTACACACTCGGCTACGCTTCCGATTGCTGTGCCGTTACGGGGCAATTCTACACATTCAACGTCGGAGTCCGACGCGAAAACCGCTTCGTTTTCAGCTTCCGTCTAAACGGCATCGGCAGTTTCGGCACAGAACAATTCGGGCAGGGTGGATTTTAATAGTGAATTAATTGGCAAATGAATTGAAATACTCAACCGGAGCTAAATCATCTGTCAGAATTGTTTGACTTAAATTAATCTGTTTTTGATAAACTTGATTTAGTAAATTTTCAATTTCATCATCGTTATTTTTCCCAAAATTCATTCTTTTCGAGGCGATCAAAATCCAGTTTTGAATCTCTGCATCGTTTTTTTTCCGCCCTACTTTTATCAACTGAATCTTTGGAAAAATCTGTTTATAAGTATTCAATTCGGCTCTTAAAAATCCGCTTGATTTTCCTTCCAATGCTCCGCCGATATTTACAATTACAACTCCGTTGTCTTTTAAGGTTCGATTGATTTGTCGAACGGCTTCAATCGTTGTCAGTTGAAACGGAATGCTGAAAAGTGTTGTAAAAGCATCAATTAAAACTGCGTCATATTTGTTATCTTCGGCTTGATTTAGAAAAACTCTGCCGTCTTCGTGAAAGATTTTCAGGCGTGGATTTTCTTTGAGGCGAAAATATTTTTTGGCAATATCTGTCATTTGAGGATCAATTTCGACCACATCAATTTCCGCATTCGGGTATGTTTTTAAATACTCTTTAGGGAATGAATATCCAGCCCCGCCGATCATCAAAACCCTTTGAAAATCAGGGTTATAATATTTTATCAAATGATAAAATTTATGATATTCGGAAGCCGGTTCGCCATTATCCAGATACATTGAGGATTGATAATACTGCGGATCAATTTTCATTACACGCTTTTTTCTGCCGCTTTTTTTGTCCTTCGTATCATAAATCTGTATGCGGCTGTATTCGGTATCTATGTCGTGAAAATTTAAGGTTTTATATAAATAATTTGAGTAAAATTCGTTAAATCCGATTCCGATAATTAGTAAGATTAAACTGCCAATTTTGAGTTTCGCAGCGGAAAAGGGAATTAATAAAAATGAAAGCAGAAAAAGGCTCGCTGCGATAAAATAAAGCGTGCGGGTGCTTCCGACAAATGGAATCAGAAAAAAACCTGCGGAAAAAGTGCCTAAAATACTGCCGATGGTCGAAAGTGCGTAAAGTCTGCCGACGGTTTTTCCGGTTTCGTCTAAAGATTTTGTTTTGAGTTTTACGGCGTAAGGCGTTACAAATCCGAGAAAAACACTTGCCGGAGCAAACAGAAACAGTGCAGCGACCAGAGATTTTAGTTCCAAGCCTATTTTTAGCTCGGAGATTAAAGTCAAAATCGCATCTTTAAAAAGAATCGTAACGGAAACAAGTCCACCAGCAAGAAAAATCGCCGAAGCTAAAATTTTCACATCGGGTTTTTTGTCCGCTAATTTTCCACCGAACCAATATCCTAAACTTAACGCTCCTAAAATTACACCGATCAGACTTGTCCAAGTGTATGTCGAAGTCCCGATATACGGCGAAAGAATCCGCGAGCCGATAATTTCGTAAATCATCACAAGACCGCCGCAGAAAAATACGACGAATTCTAAGATATAATTTTTGAAATTAAATTTAGACATTTAAAAAATCAAAAAACGCAGATGAAAATTTGATTATCAATCATCTGCGTTCATTCAAAATTTATCAAGGGAGTTAAATCAAGATTTTATTTTTTACTTTTACCTTTTACCTTTTTACTTAACTTGTTCCCACTACCGACTTTTTTTCAGTTGAACCTTTTACCGGAGTCAGCCATTCGGCATCATTCGGTGCAGGTTTTTCGCCGCGAATTATCTGGAAAAACTCATCCTGTAATGTTTTTGTGATTTCGCCGCGTTTGCCGGGTCCGACGGTGATGCGGTCAACCGAGCGGATCGGTGTGATTTCGGCGGCAGTTCCGGTGAAAAATAATTCATCAGCCAAATAAAGTGCGGCTCTTTGAATAACCGCTTCCTGAACTTCGATTCTCAAATCTTTGGCGATTTGAATAACCGTGTCGCGTGTAATCCCGGGCAGAATCGAAGCACCGAGCGGCGGTGTGATAAGTTTGCCGTTGTTGACGAGAAATAAATTCTCACCCGAACCTTCGGAAACATATCCGCGGTCATCGAGTGCGATTCCTTCGGCAAATCCGCCTAAGATCGCTTCCATTTTTATCAATTGCGAATTCATATAATTCGCACCCGCTTTTGCCATTGCCGGCAATGAATTTGAAGTGATCCGCGTCCAACTCGAAACGCATACGTCAATTCCTTGTTCCAATGCCTCTTCACCGAGATATTTGCCCCATTCCCAAACTGCGATATATTGCTCAATTGGATTCGGAAAAGGATTTACACCGAAGGCGGGTTTTTCTTCGTCCAAACCGCGAAAAACTATCGGGCGGATATAGCATTCTTCCAGACCGCTCTGACTAACTAATTCAACCGCTGCGTCGCAAAATTCCTGTCGCGTGGTTTCGATGTCCATACGATAAATTTTTGCTGAATTCAGAAGCCTCTGCATATGTTCGGTCAAACGAAAAACTGCCGAACCATTTACACCTTTATAACAGCGGATTCCTTCAAAAACGCTCGAACCGTAATGAATTGCGTGCGTCATTACGTGAACACGGGCATCTTTCCAGTCAATAAATTCTCCGTTGTGCCAGACTTTTGACGCAACTTTTTTTGTATTAACATCCTTTTTTGACATATTTAATAATCCTCTCTTGCGGTATGATATTTATTTGAATTATGAATCTAAATAGAAGAAACGACAAAATAAAGTGAATTACCGAAAATTCTCGTTTAATAGGTTTTTATATTCCACTCAAGGATATTAAAATCTAGCTTCTAAAGCAAGTATGTAACGGATTATAGAGAATGGATAAAGGTTAATTTGCTTAAAAGAGATTTACCTGTTTAACAGCTTTGTGGAAAAAAGAAAAATAAATTTAATGATAATTGTCGGCGAAGTTTCGGGTGATTCTCACGCGGCTAATTTGATCGGAGCCTTGCGAAAATTATCTCCGCAGACAGATTTTGATTTTTTCGGTGCAACGGGGCAAAAAATGCGTGAAAGCGGAGTTGAAACAATTGTCAAAGCAGATGAATTTGCAATTATCGGAATTCCCGAATTTGTCAGAAATTTCCCGATGTTTTTAGGCGTTTTCAGGAAGTTGAAAAAAGAAGCAATTCACAGAAAACCCGATGCGGTTATATTGATTGATTTTCCCGAATTTAATTTAAAATTTGCTAAATCAATGAAAAAACGCGGCTTAAAAGTTATTTATTACGTTTCACCGCAACTTTGGGCTTGGCGAAAATATCGCGTTCGAGGAATCAGAAAATATGTGGATTTACTCTTAACTATTTTGCCGTTTGAAAAAGATTGGTATGCAAAGCAGGGAATTCATCACGTTGAATATATCGGCAATCCGATTGCGGGAGAAGTAAAATCGGCAATGGCAAAAAAGGAATTTTGCGAAAAATATGAATTGGATAACGAACAACCGATAATAGCACTTCTTGGCGGAAGCAGAAAAAAAGAAGTCGAAAAAATTCTACCAATTATGATTGAAACTGCTTCATTGATGAGCAGAAAGGATAAAAATTTACAGTTTGTCATTGCCCTTGCTTCGACGCGGAAAAAATCTGAAGTAGAAAATATTTTTGACGATTTAAGAAAAGCCAAATGCAAATTTCCGCAAAAATTAACGATTATTCAAAATGAAACTTACGAAGCCTTAAATGCGGCGGATGCAGCTGCAGTTGCGAGCGGAACAGCAACGCTTGAAACAGCAATTATCGGCACGCCTTTAGTTGTTGTTTATAAAACTTCGGAAATAAATTATCGTTTATTAAAGCCGCTTATTAATACGGAATATTTTGGTTTGGTAAATCTGATCGCACAGAAAAAACTTGCACCCGAATTAATTCAAAACGATTTCACAAGGGAAAATTTGAGCAAAGAATTATTTAATTTACTCGATAAAAGCACAAACAAAAAAATGCGTGAGGAATTATCGGAAGTTAAAAAAAGTTTGGGCGACGGCGGTGCTTCCGATCTTGCCGCCCAAAAAATTTTAGCCCGGTTAGGTTTGTGAAACCGAAATTTCCCCCAATTGATTTTCGGAAATTTCATCAAAATTGTCCGTGCTTCTGATTCCGATCATATCTTCACGATGCAGAGGAAGCAGAAAAACCGGGCATAAGGTCTTTTCAACGATCTTTTCAGCAACACTTCCGATAACGATCTGATCGGAACGCTGAACGCCGCCGCTGCCGTGCGAACTCATCATAATAAGATCAATTTTTTCTTCCTCGCTTAATGCCAAAATTGTTCGTGCAGGTCCCGAACCTGATACGTGGGTTGTAACTTCCAAACCTTCCTGCTGTAAGGTCAAAGCGATTGAGTCCAGATAATTCTTAATCGTTTCGCTGTAATTTTCCGATTCCGAACCTTCGGGAACACTAAATAACAAAACCTTGCTGTCAAATTGATTTGCAAATGCACGTATGAACGGCAGAACTCTTTCTGCTTCTTCCGAACCGTCGAGTGCAACCAGAATCCTTTTGAACTCGGAACGTCGGCTTCTCCAATTATCAGTCGGGCGTATCAGCAAAGTCGGAGTTGATGTTTTTTGAACAACCCTTTGCGTAATACTTTTAGTAATCAGTTGTCCGATTTCAAACTTTCCGCGTGTCGTCATAATAATTAAATCGGCGTTTGTTTCTCTCGCCACGGCATCAATTTCCGCTGCCGCTTCGCCTTTACGGTAATGCGTTTTAACATTTAAGCCGTCATCTTCAATCAATTCGGCAACCAGCCTGATGTAATCTTTCAAATCACTTTTTATATTTGCTCTTTGCTGATCGGTCAGATGAATATTTTCCTTGATTCTTTCGTTTTCAACACAAACAATTTCAATTTCCGCCCCATATTTACGGGCAAATGAACGTGCAATTGCAATAACCTGTTCGGCGAGTGTCGAGCCGTCGAGAGCGATGACAATTTTCTTGAAGGGAACTTCATCAAGCTGAAAATTCGTCAATGAATACGGCATATAAATTTGTTCGGAAATAATTGCACCGAGTCGTTCTTCAACCGAAGGCGGATTTCCGAGGCGGTTTCTGTAATATGTAAAACCGGCATAGAGAGTCGGGATCAAAATAAAATACATCCACGCTCCTTCAAAAAATCTTTCTTCAAAAATTATAAGAGTTGCAATCGAAGTTAAAACAGATGCGATGATTGTGCCGATAAGCGATACAAGTCTGAGAGTTGAAAATTCTTCTTTTAAATTATGGAAAAGCCGTTTTGTCGCCGCCCAGCCCGTCATACTCAATAAAATAAACACACCTGCCGCATAAAGAGCCAGATAAGTTTCTTCGTGTGTGCCGAACAAAATAAAACAAATGGCGACAAGGCTAACCATAATCCAGACGGGTTTTGATGCAACATCATAGTCATTTCGCTGTCCCATACTGGCGGCAATATAATGTCGGTAGCGAAGACCGAGCGAAAGATTTTGAATTCCCTGAGCCGCCGCCGCCGAAGCCGAAAGCAGAACGGCGATTCCAATCAGAGTTCCGAGATAAGAAGCCCAAGCGGGCAGGAGTTGATTCATTGTTTGGGTGAAAACGGAAACTTCACCGCCGACTCCCGCCGCAACTTTTGCTTCCGCAAGGATTGCCGGACCGACAATAATCATCGTCAGGGCGGTCGTTCCCATAATGATTATCAAACTGCCGAATGCTTTACGACTTCTTTCAGCACGTTTGCCTTCATAAGCCGCCACCAAGTTTGCAAAAATCTCGATTCCCGTCATCAGAGCCAAAATTCTTGCATAACCGCCGAGCGTAAAATGAAGATATTCACCCGTAAATGCCTGCAAATTTATCTGCGGAATATTTATACCGCCGATCATCCAGGAGGCTTCTATCGGAACTCCCCAAAATTTCCAGATCGTAGCGAAAATCATTACCCACAAAAGAATCAAAACCGCTAAAGTCGCCGGACCGAATGCACGAGCCGCGATCTTCGGTCCAAGATTAACGACATAACCCGTCAAAATACTCACGCTGATGGCTAAAATTAATTTGTACCCGTCGGGAATACCAAGAAAAGAGCCGTTTAGCGGAATCCCGAATTCCAATGCACGGTCGGCGACAAATGTAACGAGAGCCGCCATTGAAACCAGAAATGTCAGCGTATATTCAATGACCGTAATTCCGGCGTTGATCTTTACCGCCCAACTGCCGAATTCTTCCTCCGCCAGACCGCTTCCGCCGCTTCCGTCTGTAACCCAGGTCATTACTTGCCGATACATCGCCGAAACCATCAAAACCGTAAAAACGACAAGCCATATCGAAGCACCGAAAGTGATTTTAGCAACTCCTGCGATAACGATGAGTTTTAAGAAAGGTCCGAAAACATACAGCGGAGAACTAGCCGGATCGCCGCCCCCCGCTAATGCACCTTCAAAGGAATTTGATAATTTTGTTGATATTGTTGCACCCATAACTTATTAGATTTCAGATTACAAATTTCAGATTTCAGATTTTAAACCAAGAAAAACCTGAAATATTTTATCTTCAGATTTTAATCTCTAACTTTAATTTTTAACTTTCAAACTTTTTTAACTTTTCTTTTAATTTTTTAATCTCTTCTCTCAAACGCGGAATTGATTTTATGTATGCGTTCTGCTTTTTATATTCGTCCAAAGGTTGAACCGGAATTCCACTCCATACGCCTTTTCGCACAATTTTCCCCGGAAAAACGGCTGATTTCGCACCGATTACAGCACCTTTTTTAATTGTCGTATGATCGGCAAAGCCGACTTGTCCGGCGATTATACAGTCGTCTTCAATTGTAACGCTTCCCGAAATTCCTGTTTGTGACGCAATAATCACTCTTTTACCGATTTTTACATTATGTGCGACCTGCACTAGATTATCAATTTTCGTTCCTTTGCCAATCCGTGTTTCGCCCAAAGCACCTCGATCAATACAGGAATTTGCACCGATTTCGACATCATCCTCAATAATAACTTTGCCGATTTGCGGAAATTTTACGTGTTTATTCTCTTCAATATCCCGAACATATCCGAAACCGTCTGCTCCGATAATTGTTCCGCTGTGAATAATGCAGTCGCCTCCGATTTCAACGTTGTCGTAAATCACGCAATTCGGATAAATTATCGAACATTTACCGATTGTTACATTTTTCCCGATCTTTACGCCGTCGTGAATGTCGGTTGCTTCTCCAACACAAGTATTTTCACCAATTGTTACAAAAGCACCGATAAAACTCGCCCGAACATCAAGACCTTCAGGAACTTGGGCGGTTTCGTGCCAACCCGTTTTCCAGTTAAAGGGATGAATTTTTTTAGCAATTTTAGCAAATGCAAGTTTCGGACTTTTTACTTTAATTATTGAACAGGAAAGTTTCTCGTCAAAATCCAACGGGACGATCAGACAAGAAGCGTTAATTTTCGATAAATTCTTGAGTATTTCGGGATTTTCAATAAATGAGATTTCTCCCTTTTGTGTTTTGTCGAATGAAGCGATTTTTGTAATTTCAATCTCTCCGCTGCCGACCAGATTTCCTTTTAAAAAATCATTTATCTCTTTTACTTTCATTAATTACTCTATCGGGTGCTAAAGATTCGTGAATCGGTTTAAAGACAGAAGACAGCGGACTCCGTATAACTCCGCCGCTGATGTCGCTTATTTGCTGAACGGTTATGAAAGCCTTTTCATCAATTTCGTTGATCGTCCTTTTGACTTTCGGAATTTCAAAACGGGTTACGACACAAAAAAGTATATCTATTTTAATTCCATCTTTGCCGCCGCGACCTGCAATGACAGTTACACCGCGTTTTAAATTTTCTAAAATAGCCTGGCGTATCTCGAGGCTTTTTTCCGAAACAATTGTTACTCCATTATATTCTTCAATTCCGTGAATTATAAAATCCACCGTTCTTGAAGCGGCAAAATAAGTCAGCATCGAATAGAGTGATTTTTCAATGCCGAGAAAAAATGCGGCGGTTGAAAACAAAATTACGTTAAATATAAATATAAAATCGCCAACTGTAATTCCGATTTTCCGACTTGTCAAAATCGCCACGATTTCCGTGCCATCTAAAACCGCACCGCCACGCATTGCCAGACCAATTCCCAAACCTAAAAAAAATCCACCAAAAACCGACGCAAGAATTTTATCATTTGTGATAACGGGATATTTTAGGAAAAATATCAAAATCGCCAAACCAGCAATTGCAACCGCACTGCGAATTGAAAAAACCTTGCCGATCTGCCTGTAACCGACGATGACAAAAGGAATATTTATCAGCAAAATCAACAACGCCAGCGGAACATCGCTCAATTGCGAAATAAACATCGAAGTTCCGGTTACACCACCGTCAATAAAATGATTCGGAACAAGAAATCCTTTCAAGCCGAGTCCCGCAGAAAAAATTCCGACAACAACCAGAATGAAATTTACAACTTTCGTTTTTATATCATCCATAAGTATTACTTGCGATTTTCCGTTTCGAAAACAATTTTCTGCAGAAAAAATTCAAATCCTTCGATTTCAAACCCGTGTTCTTTTTCAAGCCGTTTAATAATCGGTGCGGCTTCGCTGTCCATAAAATCAAGGTCGGCAAAATCCAGTGTCAGATTTTTTTCATTTTCTTCACGCAAATCCAACGCGATTTTTTCCAGTAATACTGCATCTTCAAACAAAAGCTCTCCCTCAATCCGCAAAACTGATTTTTTGCGTTCAGCATCTTCAAGTTGGGTGATTTTGGTCGGCATTGTATTTAAGAATTTAACGAAACTTTTGACTAAAAAGCAACTAAGTATTGATAAATTAATCTTGTTTTGTATTATTCGTTTCGGTTTTTTGATATAGTCAATAAATATTTAAACTTTGCTTGTCAGAATTTTTCGTTTATCAAGGATAAATAATAAGTTAATTATTATTCATTTCGAGCTTCAAAACGGATTGGCGGAGAAAAACTTTAGCCTTTAAAAATTATGGAAAAAACTCAAAAATTTTGCGAAAGACTTATAAATTCGTGTGAAAAACATTCTGACAAAGCAGCGATGCGGGTAGTCGGTGATGAATCGGAAACTTTTACTTACGGCGAATTTCTTAAACAGATTCGGAGCATTGCCTATCGGTTAATTCAAGAGGAAGTCAAACAAGGCGACAGAGTTGCGGTCATCGGCGAAAATCATCCGTGCTGGGCGATTTCGTATCTAGCAGCTCTTTATATGGGAGCAGTTTGCGTGCCGCTCGATCCGAACGGCGAGATCGAAACAATTACAAATTTTATTGAAGATTCCGAAGCAAAAGTCGCATTTCTTTCGCCGCACGTAACGGAAAAATTTCATCAAATTCAGGAAAAACTCGGCAAATCAATTCCCGCCGTCGTTTGGCGAAATGAGAATTCGACAAACGGATTTCAAAAATTTGAAGATTGGGCAAAAACCGATTTCCCCGAAAGTTTTGCGAAACAGGAAACACCTGCCGAAAATGAAGATAACGCAATTTTGATTTACACATCGGGAACGACGGGCAAACCAAAAGGCGTTTTGCTCTCGCACGGAAATATCGCCGCCGAATTGGACGCGATTGACAGGGTTTTAGATTTTGACGAAACGGAATCGGTTTTAAGCCTTTTGCCGCTTTTTCACGTTTATCTGCAAATCGTCAATTTATGGTTGGCGACGACAAAAGGTGCGGAAGTTTTTTATTTAAAGGAACTTGCTCCCGATGAGTTATCAAAAGCGATGCTCGAAAGCAAAATGACGACGCTCACAAGTGTTCCGCGTTTGTGGTATTTATTTCACAAAAAGATTTTCGATGCGGTTGAAACTCAGCCGAAAGCCGTTCAGAAACTTTTCCATTTTATGCTCAAATTAAATGGTTTTACGAGGGATAATTTTAATATCAATTTGGGCAAAAAACTTTTCAAAAAAGTTCACGATTCATTCGGCGGCAATCTCGATTTAGCCGTAACGGCAGGTTCGCGTTTTGATGAGAGCGTTGCCAAAGATTTTCATCGGCTCGGTTTTAAGATTATCCAAGGCTATGGTTTATCGGAAACAAGCGGAGCGGCAACGGCGACTTATTCGGACGATAATCGCATTGGTTCGGTCGGAAAAGCGATGTATGGAGCGGAAATAAAACTCGACAAACCGGACGAAAACGGCGAAGGCGAAGTTTTGATTCGCGGTTCGATGGTTTTCAAAGGCTATTACAAAAATCCCGAAGCGACAAAAGCGGCATTTACCGAAGATGGCTGGTTCAGAAGCGGCGATCTCGGAAAATTCGACAATGACGGACATTTATATATTACGGGACGTGCCAAGGATGTGATCGTTCTGCCGTCGGGCAAAAATGTGCATCCCGAAGACTTGGAAGTTCATTATTCAAAATCGCCGCTGGTCGAAGAATTATGTGTTCTCGGAGTTGAGGACAAATCCGCCGAACACAAAGGAGCGGAAAAACTCGTCGCTGTCGTCATTCCCGATTTTGAATATTTAAAGCAAGCCAAGATCGCAAATTCAAAGGAAATGATTCGTTATGAATTAGACAATTTAGGACGCGAACTGCCCGAATATCAGCGTGTCCGCGATTACATAGTCCGTGCCGAACCAATTCCGCGAACTGCAACACGTAAAATAAAACGCTTTGAACTGCAAAAGGAAATTCAGCAAAAAGGCTTGACTGATGGCGATTTGAAGGAAACAAAAACCCGTGAATTAACTGAAAATGACAAAGAATTACTAAATTCAAAAGCGGGCGAAGCGTTAATTTCCGCAATCAATCAGCAAAAACGTGAAGCTCCCGAAATTCATCCCGAACAGAATCTTGAGATTGATCTGCGGCTCGATTCCCTGGCTCGTGCGGAAATTATTGCAAGTCTTGAACAGACTTTCGGTTTTGAGTTTGATTCAAAAGAAATCACTTCTGCTTTTACGGTCGGCGAAGTTATCAAATTGGTTCAAAAATCTGCGAATTCCGAAAATTTCAAAGGCGAGATTTCAACCGAATTTAATTGGGACAAAATCATTAAAGAGACAGGCAAAGACGATCTGCCCGAAGTCAGACGGGTCGTGCGGGACAATATTTTTTATACAACTGTAACTTTCGTTTTCCTGAAATTCGTCTATCTATTCTGCAAAATCTTTTTGCGTTTGGAAGTAACCGGCGTTGAAGAACTCAAAAAACTGGATAAGCCATATATGATTTGTCCGAATCATCAAAGTTTTATTGATCCATTCGTTGTTTCTTCGGCTTATTCTTTTTCAACTCTGCGTGATATTTTCCACGTTGGAGCAACTGAATATTTCCAAAATTTCTTTACCCGAACACTCGCTAACTTCTTAAAAGTCGTCCCGATTGATGCCGATTCCCAAATCTTAAAAGCAATGAAAGCCGGAGCAATCGGGTTAAAAAATGGCAAAATTCTCAACATTTATCCCGAAGGCGAGCGAGCTTTTGACGGCGAACTGCACCCTTTCAAAAAAGGTGCGGCAATTCTGGCAACTGAATTGAATGTTCCGATTGTCCCTGTTGCTCTGGACGGACTTCACAAAGTCTGGGCAAGAAAATCCAGAAAAATCAGACTCGCCAAAGTAAAAGTAAAATTCGGCAAACCATTTTATGCAAATGAAATTATTGATGCTGAAATGGACGATGAACAGCAATATGAAATTGTAACGCAGCAATTAAAACAGAAAATAAAAGATATGCTTGATGAAATGCGAAGTTAATTTGCAAGATATTTCCTAACCGTCGTTCTAAGTTAAAATTTTTAGAATAGTGAGGAGATTTCTATGAAAAATAATGTCGCAAAAATCGTTTTACTCTTCGTTGGATTAATTTCTTTAGCCGGACTTTTGTGGTTTTATTTTCCAAGCCAAAATAAACTAACCAGAATCACGGTTCTCGGAGATTCCAAAACCAAAATTGCTCCCGACACAGCGATTGTAACATTTTCAGTCGTCACTAAAAATAAACAGGCTCTCGTGGCTCAACAGGAAAATGCTCAAAAAAGCGAAGCTGTAAAAAAAGCTGTTGAAAATACTATTAAAGATGCAGTAACTGAAATAAAAACAAGCGGTTACAGTCTTAATCCTGAAGAAAATTACAGTTTAAAAAGTTTGTCTAAAATTGTCGGTTATGAAGTTACGAATACGGTTTCAATCTCGGTTAAAGATTTAAATAAAGTCGGCGAAGTGATTGATGCAGCGACGAAAGCGGGAGCAAATAGTGTTGAAGGAATTTCTTTCGTGGTCGGTGAAACCAGTCCGTCGCAGGGAAATGCTCTGTCTTTGGCGACCAAACAGGCGATGGCAAAAGCCGAATCAATTGCAAAATCATTAAACGGAAAAATCGTGCGTGTGGTTGAAACACGCGAAGGCGGAACACCGAATTTAGGCGGTTATGATGAAGCGGATTCTATGTATATGAATTCAAATACTGCAACTGCGGACAGAAAACAATACAACACGCCGATTCAAGCAGGTTCGCTGGAAGTTCGTTCACAAGTTGTTTTGGTTGTGGAAATTAAAGTCGGTTAATCCGCTCAATTAATACCTTTTATTAAAAACCGTTCTGTATTCGATTCGGCTTTTTTATATATTTGAATTTATCTTTAATGAATAAATCTGATAATTTGTAAGCATACTAAATTTACTTGAGGTGAAAAACTATGCCTTCGATTGCTATAAATTTTGGCAGACTTTTAATTTTAATTGGTGCTATCGGTTATATTTACGGGCTGACGATGACGGCTTATGCGAGTCCTACGGCTTTGATACCGGCATTTTTCGGACTTGTTTTACTGGTTCTCGGATATGCTGCACGGTCTAAAGAGCATTTGCGAAAACATCTGATGCATGCGGCGGTTGTGGTGGCTTTGCTCGGTTTTCTGGCTTCGGCAGGACGACTGGTTTCAAAAATTGGTGAAATACAACTTACGACGGCTTTTCTATCACAGATTGCAATGGCTTTGACCTGTTTGATTTTTGTAATAATAAGTGTCAGATCATTTATTGATGCTCGGAAAAACGGATAATGGAAAACGGAAAATGGAAAATGGATAATGAGAAAACGATTTAGTTTTATTCTTACCATTTTCCATTTTCCATTTTCCATTTTTAAACTATTCAGCAAAAACAACAGGTTTTTCATTCAATGGAAATTCTTTTTCATAGACATTTGCTAAATTGAGCAAAATATTTTCCGACCAGTTTTTGCCGACCAACTGCAAACCAATCGGTAAATTTTCACTCGATAAACCACACGGAACTGAAATTCCCGGAATTGCAGCTAGGTTTGCCGAAGCTGTGTAAATATCGCTCAGATACATCGCCAGCGGATCGTCGGATTTTTCGCCGATTTTGAAAGCGGTTGTCGGCGATGTCGGCGTTAAGATCGCATCGCATTTTTCAAAAGCGTTATTAAAATCCTGTTTTAAAAGCGTGCGGACTTTTTGGGCTTTAGCGTAGTAAGCATCGTAGTAACCGCTTGAAAGCACGTAAGTTCCGAGCATAATTCTTCGCTTAACTTCTTCGCCGAAACCTTCTTCGCGGGTTTTCATATACATTTCGCGTAATTTGTGTGCATTTTCTGCTCGAAATCCATAACGCACACCGTCAAATCTTGCCAAATTTGAAGATGCTTCAGCCGTGGCGATGATGTAATAAACGGCAATCGCATATTTTGAATGGGGAAGTTCGACATCAACAATTTCCGCACCGAGTTTTTTGTAATTTTCAATCGCATTTTCAACCGATTCACGAACTTCGTCGTCCAGTCCTTCGCCGAAAAGTTCACGCGGAATGCCGATTTTTTTGCCTGAAATTTCTTTATTTAACTCACTCAAATAATCGGGAACTTCAACGTCCGCCGAAGTTGCATCATTTTTTTCGCGTCCGGCGATTACTCCCAGAACCTTTGCAACATCTTCGGAAGTTTGCCCGAAAATCCCGATTTGATCGAGCGACGAAGCAAAAGCGACAAGTCCGTAACGTGAAATTCTGCCGTAAGTCGGTTTCAATCCGAAAATTCCGCAAAACGAAGCGGGTTGGCGAACCGAACCGCCGGTTTCCGAACCCAAACTTGCCCGCACAACTCCCGAAGCAACCGCTACTGCTGAACCGCCCGAACTTCCGCCCGGAACTCGTTCAATATCCCATGGATTTTTAACCGTTCCGAAAGCTGAATTTTCGTTGGATGAACCCATTGCAAACTCGTCCATATTGGTTTTACCGATGATAATTGCACCCGCATCATTCAACCTTTTAACCGCCGTTGCATCATACTGAGGTTTATAATTTCCTAAAATCCGCGAACCGCACGTCGTCTGAATTCCTGTTGTACAAATATTATCTTTAACGGCAATCGCAAAACCACGCAAATTTTGATCTTCATCCGAAGTTTTTGAAATTTCTTCGGCTCGTTTCAATGCAGAATCTCTTTCGATTGAAAGAAAAGAGTTCAATTCGCCGTTTAATTTTTCGGCATTGTCTAAAACTTTTTCGATTTTTGATTTAATTTCGCTCATTAAATTTTAATAATTTTTTTTAGATTTGTTTGTAGGGAAGTATGTATAAAAAGACCGACATAAAATGACAAAAACTTCCTAACAATACAAAAAGATGAAAAATTGCGTGGTTGAATTTTATCATTTTTAAGCCGAAAAGAATCGCCCCGATCGTGTATGAAATTCCGCCGCCGATCAGCCAGTATGTTGCTTCAATCGGAAGATTTCTGATAATTGCTTCGATTCCAAAAACTCCGAGCCAGCCCATTAAAATATAAACGACAGTTGAAATAAAGCCGTATTTTCCTGTAAAAAATAATTTAAAAACGATTCCAAATACCGCAATTGTCCAGATAATCATCAACAAAACCCAACCGCGTGAGCCGTCAATTACATTCATCGCAAAAGGCGTATAAGAACCGGCGATCAAAACATAAATTGAAGCGTGGTCGAAAATGTTTAGTTTATAACGCAAGTTGGGTTCTTGCACAAAATGATAGAGCGTCGAAGCCGAGTATAAAAGCACGAGGCTTATACCATAAATCGTAAAACTGATGATGTGCCATAATGTGCCGTATAAACTCGCATAGCTAATCAGTGCAATACACGCAAAAATGCTCAAGATCAATCCGATTCCGTGCGAAATTACGTTGAACTTTTCTTCCGTCGGATGATAAAAAGTTAATCTGTCTTCCATATTTTAATTTTTCGGCAAAACTTTATAGATCAGCCATCTATCGTTTTCTTTGATGGCTTCAACGTCAATTTCACGCTGAATATTCTTCTCATCTGTTCGCCAAAAAAGTAAAATTTCAAACTTCGTTTTATTTTTGTCTAATGTTTCACATTTTCCAGCCCGAAACGCTTTCGGATAATCATCCGTGTCCGTAAAATAATCTTTCGCCGTTTCTTTCTGTTGGGCGAGTTTATCTTTTAATTCCTTGCTCAGATATTTTTCCCGCTTCTCAAGATTTTCCGCCGAAGGCTTCATATCATTGCCGAAATGATATGAATAAAATCTTTTGACCGAATCACGCGAAGCGATACATTCGGGCGACTCCAGAATCGGCTGACTGCAATTAAGCAGTAAGCAGTAAGCAGTAAGCAGTAAGCAGAAAAGAGGAATTCTTCTCCAAACCATTTTCCATTTTCCATTTTCCATTTTCCATTTCATAGGACTTTCGGAACTTGAAAATGTCCTTTTACCGCCGATGGTGCTTGGTCGAGAGCTTTTTCCTGACCGAGTGACTTTTGCGGAATATCTTCACGGACAGTTTCTGTCGCTTCTCCTTCTTCGGTCAAACCGCCGATTGAAACTTCGACATTTTCCGTGTCGAGTTCGTTTAGTTGCTCAATATAGCTAACGATATTCGCCATCTGCGGCGTGTAAAGTTCGACTTCTTCATCTGTTATTTCAAGATGTGCAAGTTTTGCAATTTGTTTTACATCCATTATGGTTTCAGTCCTATAAAATATCTGTCAAAAAGGTCTTCAATATCTCTCGCTCCGTGCAGAATGCGATAAACTTCGATGCCGTTTTCTATGGGGAAATAAAAGATTACATATTTTTTGTGCGGAAAACTTCGTAAGTGAACAATAAATTCGTCGTGGCTTCTTCCAATTTTCGGATTTTTCGCAAGAAGCAAAAACTTTTCATATAATTCATCAAGAAATTTATCAGCAGCAGTTAGATTTTGTTTGGAAATGTGAAGCCATACTTTCTTCAGATCATCTCTGGCAAATTCAGAATATAATATTTTTGCCATTGATTACTTTTGCTCCTTTTGCTCATTTAATTCTTTGCGTGCTTCTTTTTTTATCTCATCAAAAAAATCGTGCAAATTTTCGGTTGTATGCGATGTGTATTTACCCTCACGCATTTGATCCATTCCCTTTTGCACTTCACGACGCAATTCTTCGATGCGAATCTGCCGAAGTTGATCCTGCTCATTTAACAGACGCAAACCTTCGCGGATAACTTCGCTTGCGGAATTATACAAACCCGATTGCACTTTTTGATTTATCATTTCTTCGAGTTCTTTGGTTAAAGATACGTTCATAATTTTACCTCCCAAAAAAATAATAGATTTCATAACCATTAATGTCAATCTTTGTTATTTTGTGTTATTTTCCATCCCGCTTCTTTTTTGCCAGAGAACTTCCCGCGGCAAGCAAAAATTGATAACGCAAATTATCGTCTTTAATTGAATCGGCGTGAAATCTCAAATTAGGGGAAACTTCTTCGAGTGCGATTTTTTTAAGTTCTTCATCGGACAAATTTATCTTTCGCGTTTGTTTTGCTTCTCTTAAAACCGTTTCTTCGTCAACCCGAAATTCGATAAATGTTACGGCAGGTTGTCCTAAAATCGAATTAAGTTTGAAAATCATTTGCCCTGCGAGTTCTTTTTCGAGATGGCGTTTCCACATTTTATCTTTAACGGCGACAACCAGATGTTTCTCAAAAAGCCGAAACGGAACGGAATGTTCACACAGAGATTTTCCCGCAACCCGCCGCCACGCCGCAAAAACAACAGCTTCGCGGACTGCATCGGAATCATCAATTTCCTTTAAAAGCTTCGGCAATGTGCGGAATAAATCTTCCATAAGTCATTTATCATTTATCATTTATCATTTATTATTTATTACATTTTTGATGAAGTAATAAAAGTATAGGGAAATTTATTAGTTCTTGATAACAAAGTAACTAATAAATGATAAATGATAAATGTTAAATGTGCCAAAGTTAATTTTAGCTTCGGGAAGTCCGAGGCGGGCGGAGATTTTAGGTTTTGTCGGTTGGGAATTTGAAAAGCACGTTGCCGACATTGACGAATCTCAAAAAACAGGTGAAAAACCTGCTGAATATGTGCAGAGATTGGCTTATGAAAAAGCTGCTGCTGTTGCATTGAAATATGAAAATACTTTAGTTTTAGGTGCAGACACAATCGTCGTGATTGACGATAAAATTATCGGAAAACCTGTTGACTTAGAAGACGCACACGAAATGTTGAAAATGCTTTCGGGACGCTGGCACGAGGTTTTAACAGGCGTTGCGATTGTGAAAAATTCAAAATTCAAAATTCAAAATTCAAAAGAAGAAAAGAGCAATACTTTGCAATCAATCGTCAGTTTTCAGACTACACGAGTTAAATTCAGTAAATTAAACAGTGAAGAAATAAAATTCCTCGTCCGAAAAGGCGAACCGCTCGATAAAGCCGGTGCTTATGCGGTGCAGGCACAGGCGGCACTTTTTATAGAAAAAATTGAAGGTGATTATTGGAATGTCGTCGGTTTGCCGGTAAATCTGGTTTATCGTTTGACCAAAGAATTTTCATGAAATTAATCAAAACAAAAAAGCGGTTTCATTTCTGAAACCGCTTTTTTGTTTTTGACTAAAATTAATACTTACAACAATTTATCAATTCTTTTTGACAAAATTGCAGCTGCGTCAGCCTCACCGAAAGGATCAACTCCGATGATCGGGTTGCCATCGGGTTTTCCCTGCTTATCTAAAATTATAAAAGCCGGAAGCTGATCGAGTTTAAATTTTTTAACGGCTTGAACTCCATCGTCGTCACGCAAAATCGTGATGTTTAATTTGTTGCGTTTGGCAAATTTTTGAATATCATCGTTGCTCGCATAATTTTTTGATTTTGATGAAGCGGAATCGGTAGCGATAAAGTAAATCACAACATCATCCCGCCCGTCATATTTTTTTGAAAGTTTGTTAATTGCCGCCGCTTGATCATTTGAAAGTGGAAGCCAACTTGCACCGATTGCCATCACGACAACCTTATTTTTCTGAGCTTCAACATCAATCGCATTTCCCTCCAAAGATGTAAATACGATTTTTTGTGCCGTGGTACTCACAGACATTGCAAAGAAAACGGTTAAAATAGCTGTTAAGAGTTTAATATTTTTCATAATTGTTGTTACCGCCTTTGTCGGCATACGTATATTTAGATGCAGATTTAGCTCCAATCTACTGCTTTTTGTTCAAAATAATATTATCTATCAAACGAATATCATCAAAACGCACGGCAATGGCAACCAAAACGGGATTTTCACCGATTTTATCAATTGATTCAAGGGTTTTATTATCAACTACTGAAATATAGTCAATATTTGCAAGAGGCTCTTTTTCGATCTCTCGCCGCACTATTTCAGCCAGTTTTGCGGTATTTCGTTCACCATTTTCCGCCGCGATCTCGACTTCGAGCAAAGCCTTGTAAATTATTGATGCGGCTTGTGTTTGCTCATTTGTTAAGCGATCATTCCGCGAAGACATCGCCAAACCCGATTGTTCTCTGACAATTGGAATAACAACAATATCCGTTTCAAAACCCAAATTTTTGGTAAGCCGTTCAATAATTGCGACTTGCTGAGCATCTTTCTGACCGAAGAATGCAAAATCCGGGCGAATTGTATTAAATAAAATTGTAATAATCGTTGCCACACCGCGAAAATGTCCGGGACGTGACGCACCTTCGAGTTTTTCTGCAAGTTCATCAACAGTTACAAATGTCGAAAAGTCTTCACCGTAAATTTCGTCCGCAACGGGAGCAAAAACATAATCAACCGGATAATCGGCTAAAATCGAAGCATCTTCAGTTAAATCACGAGGATAATTTTCAAAATCTTCCGATTCATTAAATTGAGTCGGATTAACAAAAATCGAAACAATAACAATATCGCTCATTTGCCGAGCCTTTATCACAAGTTCGAGATGTCCTTCGTGCAAAGCTCCCATCGTCGGCACAAATCCGATAACTTTTTCTTCACGCCGAAGTTTGCGTGCCAGCGATGCCATCCGTTGTCTGCGGTTTATTATTTCCATAAATAAATTAAATTTGAAGCAAAGTTTATTCTTTCACTCTATTCAGATCAACACTTTTAGGCATTCCATAAGATTCTTCATCATTCGGATAATTACCATTTTTTACGTCATCCATCCAGTTTGAAACGGCTTCGGTCATTATTCCCCGAATGTCTGCATATTGTCGCACGAAACGGGGAAGTCTGCCGAAAGTTAAGCCTACTAAATCATGCAGGACCAGAACCTGTATATCGCACACTAAACCTGCACCGATTCCGATAGTTGAGATTTTTAATTCATTTGTAATCATTTCGGCAATTTCACGCGGTACGAGTTCGAGAACGATTGCAAACGCACCTGCTTCTTCCATTAATTTTGCATCTTCGATTAGTTTTTTCGCATCTTCAACAGTTTTTCCCTGCACACTGTAACCGCCGAGTTTGTGGACTGATTGCGGTGTCAGACCGATGTGTGCAACGACAGGAATTTCTTCGTTGACAAGCCGTTTGACCAGATTTATACGATTGCTTCCACCTTCCAGTTTGACGGCTTCGGCACCGCCTTCTTTCATCAGTTGAAGTGCATTGCGAACCGTTTCGTCTTCGTTTATGTGATAAGTTCCGTAAGGCATATCGGCAATAATCAATGCTCTTTCCGACCCGCGTTTGACAGCTTTTGTTGCGGAGAGTATTTCTTCTAAAGTTACGGGAATCGTGTTGCCGTAGCCGTGAATAACATTGCCGATACTGTCGCCGACAAGAATCAATTCCACGCCCGCTTCATCAACGATTCTCGCTGTCGGGTAATTATAAGCTGTTAAACAAGCTAATTTTTCGCCACGTTTTTTTGCCTTGCGAAGTGCGGGGACATAGACTTTTTCAGGTTCGTCGGGTTTTAAATATGCCATAGATTGATTTTATGATTATAGACAGAAAACGGCTTTTAAGTCCAGTAGATAGAAAGTTTAGGAAGTTGATGTTTTGGAAAACGACTGCGGATTGAAATTTTTCACTTTTTTGTTTTTATTCGGATTCCAGCGGACAACGGCGGAAAAGTCTTCAACTTCATTAAGTAATTCCTGGATAGTTTTATTTTCAACCGGATGAACAAAATGCGGGGTAAGTTCGGCTAAAGGCACGAGAACAAATCTTCTGTTATGCAGTTGTTGATGAGGAACTTGCAGAAAATCCGTGTCAATTATCGAATCTCCGTAAAATAATAAATCCAGATCAACTGTGCGTGGAGTTTGCAGGAATTTATTTCTGCGTCCGAGCAAGTATTCAATACGAACCATACGTGCCAGCATCTGCGAGGGAGTTATATTAGTAACGTGAATTTCGGCAACCATATTCAGAAATGAATTATGGTTTTCAACGCCAATCGGTTCGGTTTCATAAATTGCCGAAAGTCTGCAAACGTGAAGTCCCGCTTCCAAAAGACCGCGAACCGCAAGCAAAAGATTGCCTGCTCTGTCGCCGAGATTTGAGCCGAGACTAATGTAAGCTGTAATGATTTCAGTATCCACGTTTATTTTTAACCTTATAAATCCTAAGTGTTTTTAATTATAACACGATAAAAAACTTTTTTGCCAAAATTATCTTTTTACTTTTTTGCTTGTGAATGTTTCAATAATAGATAGAAAAGTTATTTGATTCCAGCAATGCAGATTTTTTTATAAAACGCATTCGGGCGGATTTTAGAGAGTTCCGTCATTAGAAAATAACTCTCATATAAAATGACACGAAAAAAATTTCGCAACAGCGGACGTTATACATCAAGCTCAGAGCGTTCTTTTCAAGAATATATCACCAACCAACCCGCACCGATAACCACGCGGTCCGAACTCATACGCTTAATTCGCGGCGGTGAGGACACATACCTCGAACTCAAATTAAAACTTTCAAACCCCGAAAGGATTGCACAGGAAATTGTCGCACTTGCAAACACGGCAGGCGGAACTATAGTTTTCGGCGTTACGGATCAACTTCGCGTCGAAGGACTCAGAAATCCCGAAACTGTTCAGGATGAATTAATAAAAATCTGCCGCCAGGAAATTTATCCGCCGCTTGTTCCATATCTCGATACGATTGCATTTGACGATGGACGCAGGATTATTGCTTTAGATGTTGAAGGAAAACAGCGTCCATACCGCACAAAAGCAGGGAAATTTTACCTGCGGATCGGTGATGAAAAACGCGAGGCGACACGCGAGGAACTTTCCGTTTTGATTGATGAAAACCGTCCGCTCTATTATGAAAATATTCCGCTTGAAGGTTTAAGTGAAAATGATTTTGACGACACGCTCGTGTGGAGTTTTGCGGGCGGTTTTGAAAAAGATTTGACGGGCAAAAACGGTTACGAAACGAAAAACTTTCTGCAAAAGGATTTGCTTTTGGCGGTTGGTACAAAAGACGCATTTCTGCCGACGATTGCGGGAATTCTTCTTTTTGGAAAAAACGAAAAAGTCTCGGAAATTTTGCCGCGTGCGAGTGTTACGGCAATTCGTTACTCCGGCGATGATAAAAATTCGGAGTTGATCGAAAAACAAATTTTCAGCGGAAATCTTTTAACGCTTTATGAATCTTTAATAAAATTTACCGAGCAATACTGTGATCTATGGAAACACAAATCGAAAAAGCAGACAGCGGATAAAGAAGCAGACGGACAAGATTTTATTTCGGTTAATGCACGCGGAAATTATCATATTTATTCGGTCAAAGAAGCCGTCGCGAATATTCTAATACACAGAGATTTGGCTTTGCGTGAGATTGATACGGAAATTGTGATTTATGATAATTCGATTGAATTTATAAATCCGCGTCGGACAAACGGCTTTAGTCCGCCAGCTTCAAAAGCGATTCGTTACGGCATAACGCAGCGAGTAAATCCGCAGATCGCGGCTATTTTTTCCCGTCGTGAATACGGCATAAATCTTCCACGCGGCGGTTTGCCGATGATTCTCAAACAATCAAAGCATTTTTCGGGGAAACGTGCGGAACTTTACACAACAAACGATAAATTTAAGTTGAAAATTTTAAGTGCGTAAGAATAAAAAAAGTCTGTCTTACAAATATTTGTGAGACAGACTTTTTGATTTTTTGTTAAACAGTCAGTTATTTTTTATCGTCATCATCATCTTCAGTTTTATAATAAGGACGGTGCTGAACTTTGAATTTTTTGTCATCGTATTGTCCGTCGCCGTTGACATCAACTTTAACTTCCAATTTATATTTCTTATCCGGTTTTCGACCATCTCCGGCATCATAAGCAATACTGTATTGATTGCGAAGCAGTGCATTTATGTTACTTAAAATCGAAGGTATTTCGCCCGGGAAAGTCATTTCATAATGCACACCGCCGGATTCTTTGGCAAAGGTATTCATCGCGTTTCTCGCTTGCAAAAATGTCAATCTTCCCGGTGTCCCATCTATTCCATCGGTGGCGGGAAGTCGGCTTTCATATTTTTTAAAAAATAAATTTCCCGTGCTGATAATATAAATCGGAATTCCCGCACTTTGAATTACTTTTCGAACCTCACCGTAATTTATCCGGCTGAATGTATCAATTCCCGAAGCGACTAAAATTATCGCCCGTCGTTTGGCTTTGACATCAACCATCCCGCCGTATTCCGATTTATTAGATTCCGATTTCTCCAATACAACCGAATCTGCCGTTCCGCCGACGAGTGCGAATTTTATTGCATCAAAAAGATTATTTTCACGAAATGCCGGGCGATTTCTTAAAAGTAAATTGACAGTCGCCTGAAGTCTACGCGGATCGTTTGTAAAATCGGTGATCGGAGTCGGGCGAATATCAAAAGCGATGACGGAGGCAAAATCATCTGGCGGTTTGATAAAAGTTGAAACAAAAGAAGCTACGGGACGAATAACTTCAAGGTTGCCCGGATCAAATCCGCCGCTGCCGTATAGACCGAACATTTCCGACCATTTGCTGTATTCGACAACTAACGTAACGGTTATCGGAGATTCCGGCATTGCAAAGTTTGTAATTTCCTGCTTGATACCATCTTCAAAAACGGCAAAATTTTCTTTTTTTAATCCCGTTACAATTTGTCCGCTTTTTTTGTCATAAACAACCGCATCAACATTTACGAGATTTGTTTTAATTTCTAGAATTTCTGTATCAACTACAGCATTTTTCATTTCCTCTTCGAGTCTTTTTTCTTCCGCCTCCTTTTTTAATTCTTCCTCGGTTTTCGGGATGGGACGCTGATTTTTCTTATCATTTCCCTTTGTTTGCGGTCTTTGCGGACGGGATTGAGCGAAGGAAATTGTTGACAAACCGAATACGAAGGCAATCAGTAATATTAAAAAAATGGAAATTCGATGCGGAAAAGTGGCTTGCATATTTTTTTACACCTTAAAAAGAGATATTTAAATTATTAGATACGAATTGTCTGCTTTTAGTTGGAATAAATCAAGTAAAAGGCGGGAACCCTCCATAACTATCGGGTTTCCGCCTAAGGTCTTTAACTAAAATTTGATTATCTAAGCGTCTTCGGATCAATCTCAATAATTACCTCATATGAGCCGCTGTTATCGTCGAGTATTCCCTCGTTCACGCCTAAAAATAAAGCACCGTCGCGTTGGGCAACAAACTCATAATCAGAACCGATATACATAAAATCGTTATTATCATCACCGATCACCGCGATTAAACCGCCCGTTGGCTGATCTTTGATGAGTTTCTGGTTGTCGGGAAGTGTGCTGATTCCTGAAGGAGTAGAATAACGACCATTTCCGAGCGAAACTCTACCGTTGCTGACGATACGTATTCTTTGACCTTTGCGGACAACCCAACCTGCATTTGTCCAACCGTTTGAAGTATTATCAGCCAGAACTTTTACTCTTACCTGAATCGGTTTGGCATCGGCAACAGTAGTTGTATTGGACGGATTGGACGGAGCAGTATCCGTATAATCAGTATCATCGGTTGAGGTGTCCATCGGCGGAATATCTCTGGGAGTCGTCCCGACCGTGATAACCGTACCGTTTCCGGTATTAGTTTGTGTATAATTCGGTTCTCGGCGGGTGGTGGTAGTATTGTTTGAAGACAATCCTGCATTTGTAGAAATACCCTCTGAATCAAATTTGATGGATTCGATTTCGTTAGCGAAAAACTTCAACTGCTTCTGCCGCGTGCCGTCGCCGATTAAAATAATAAATTGATTATTATCAAAACTGATTATTTTTCCCTTGATAATACTGCCGTCTTTTAATTTTATCGTATCAGCGAAAGTGAAAACGGCTAAACCTAAAGTTAATATAAAAATTGAAATGATTTGAAAGAATTTGGATTTTAGAAACATATTTCCTCCAACGAAATTTGCTAATCTCGGGATTAAAAAGTTATGAAAGAATCTCTTTGAAAGAGCTTATTAGATAGGTTGCATCTAACTGTTTAAATAGATGCAGTTTGGAAACTGACAAGTTGCAAATTTACTTTGCGGCAAATTTTATAGAATTATACACAAAACTTCTGCAATGTTAAACAAAAAAGCGGAAAAACAAAAATAAAAAAGACAAAAGAAACAACAAAATCTAAGAAATATCGTAGTTTTTACAATCTAGTTTGCCGTTTTTCTTTTACACTTTTTTAAATCCCGGGATCATCCGGTTTAGCGGGACGATTTTCTTCCGTAAATCTCATAGTCGGGAGAGTCGAGTCGTAATAAAAATACCGCGTTCCGGTTGCCGTTACTCCTTCAGAAACCTGTGGATTAGCATTTATCGAATAAAAAGAAGGTTGTGAGCCTGATGCTTCCTGAACCTTCATTGTATAAATATAACCATTGACAAGCGGGGTTTCTCCCTTAAATTTATCGTCCAATTGAACGGATTTTATAAGTTCGTCAAAAGTTGGTGCGAAATTTCCTCTATGTCTTGAGGCGTATTGAATCTGAAGTTTACGTATTAAATCAATATTTTGCGTAGCAGCGGTTTCATTGCCGCTTTGGGTAATTGACTGCCACGCCGGAATGCCGACGGCAATAAGCAGTGCGATAATCGCAATAACGATCATTAATTCGATCAGGCTGAAACCTCTCTGATCTTTTAATCTTGTGCGAAAGTTTTTCATAATTTTTAAGATTTCCTCTGTATAATTCCACGAAACAATGTCATAAAAAGTTGCAAATTATTTTCATTAAATTTATAGCATATTTTTATATTGGAACGAAAAGTCCGTAAACAAGTTGCATCAAACGATAAAGAAATATCAAAACATTTTGTATGGAAAAGTTTTTGGTATAAAAAGAAAAGAAAACTTTTCGTGCATAAAGGCATTCAAATCCTGTAAAATAGAAACGGTATTTCTGCCATTTAGGAAAATAAATAAAATAAATAATGAGAGATTGGATAGTTAGAGAACAGGAAACAGTTACGGAAACCTTTGACGTGGACACGAATAGAGTCGAAAAACTTTCGCAATTGCAGGAAGCAATCGGCAAGGTTATAAAAGGAAAATCCGAGGTCGTCAAACTTTCCCTGGTGGCAATGCTTGCTAAAGGACATCTTTTGATTGAAGACGTTCCGGGCATCGGAAAAACTACGCTTGCCAACGCTTTGGCTCGTGCCTTGGATTTGTCTTTTCAGCGAATTCAGTTTACTTCCGACCTTTTGCCGTCCGACGTTATCGGAATTTCGATTTTTAATCAGAGAAACGGCGAATTTGAATGGAAGGCAGGACCGATTTTTTCAAATATCGTTTTGGCGGACGAAATAAATCGTGCGACACCGAAAACGCAAAGTTCACTGCTGGAAGCGATGGCGGAGAAGCAAGTTACATACGAAGGAATTTCACGCCCGCTTCCTCTGCCGTTTATGGTCGTCGCCACTCAAAATCCGTCCGAACATCACGGGACTTATCCTTTGCCTGAATCGCAACTCGACAGATTTATGCTCCGTCTGCATATCGGTTATCCGGGCAGGGAAGATGAACGTCAAATTCTGCGGGACAGAGAAAAGGAAAATCCGCTTGATTTTGTCAAGCCGATCTTGTTAGAAGCGGACATTCTGGAGATGCAAATGCTGGCAAGCGAAGTTCGATTTGACGAGGCTTTAGTTGATTATCTGTTAAGCATCGTTGAGAAAACACGCGAAAATAATGCGGTTGAATTGGGAGTCAGCCCACGCGGAACTCTTTCGCTTTTTAATTCAGCACAGGCTTTGGCATTGATCGAAGGTCGTGATTACTGTATCGCTGACGATATCAAACGGCTTGTCGTTCCGTGTTTTGCTCATCGCTTGATTGTCAGTTCGCAGTATTCAAAAATTTCAAAACAAACCAACGAAGCCGAACAGATTCTGAAGGAAATTTTGACGCAAACGGAAGTTCCGGTTTGAAGTCGTAACGCCGTCCGTCCCGGCGGCTGTCCTGAAACCGTCTCGGTTTCAGATTAAGTTTAAGTTCTAAGAATTTTGTGATAAAGCGGCGGCGGGACGCACGCCGCGACAGCCACCGGGACGGTGGCGTTACGATAAAAGTAATGTTAAAGAAATTCCGCCAAATTTTGCAGCTTTTCAGTTTAAGCGATTTACGTAATGCAATTGTGGGAATTTTGATTATTTTCGGCGGTTTGGGACTTGCTTTTCTGACAATTTACGCTCATCAGACCGGACAAGTAAGACTTGCAGGTTTTGCCGCCGCTGCGTCTTTGGTTTTTGTCCTACTGATAATAGTATTTGTTATTCCGCCGCTGGCAAAAAACGCAAGTGCCGAGGCTTCACAGATGAATTTACCGTTTGAATTTACAACGGGCGGAGTGGTTTTTATCGGGCTTCTCATCATCGTCGCTTTTGCAGCCTGGAACACAGGAAATAATCTGCTTTTTTTAGTGCTTTCTTTTCTAACTTCCGCCTTTGTCATAGGTTTTTTTGTCGGCAATTTTTGTTTAAAAAAACTGGACGTAAAAATGCGTTTTCCCGAAACGATTTTTGCCGAAGAACCGACACCGATTCTCGTCAGCCTTCACAACCGCAAACGGATTTTCCCGACATTTTCAATAACCAGCGAAGTTCGCGGCAAAGACAGGAAACGCTCGGTAATTGCTGATGATCTGGAAAATCTTTTACCGAAAAAATGGGCGGAAAAGTTTTCGCGTCCGCCGCTTAAAAAACTCACGCTCGATTATTTCGTTCACGTTCCGCGAAAGAATTTTATTGAGAATAAGGTCAGGCATATCTTCAATAAACGCGGGCGTTTTATCATTAAAGATTTTGAACTCTCGACAAAATTTCCGTTCGGATTTTTTCGACATCGCCGCCGCCTTTCCGCTCAACGAACCGAGATTATAATTTTTCCGAAACTTCTGCCGCTGAATTCCGACATCATTGATCTGCCGCTTGAAACCGGAAAACTTATTTCAGCCAGAAGAGGAATCGGGCAGGATTTGCTTACGCTTCGTGATTATCAGCCGTTGGATGATTTGCGTCATATTGATTGGAAGGCAACCGCCAGAACACGAACTCTGACGGTCAGAGAATTTGCTTCAGAAGATGAAAAACGGGTAACGATAGTTTTTGACAGGCGGATAATTAAGAACAAGAAACAAAAACAAAAATCGTTAAGACAAAAAATTGAAGATGAAAAAGAAGGGAAAAAACTTACAAAAGAAGAAAAGCGTTTTGAAAATGCAGTCAGTAGATCAGCATCTTTAATTTCACATTTTGCCGATGAACGGGCGGAAATTCGCCTTGTAATCGAAAATACCGAAAGCGATTTTGGTATCGGTAAAGAACATTTTAATGAATGTCTGCGTAAATTAGCCCTAATCGAACCTGAATTTGTTGAATCGTTTTCGCTGGATTTTCTGGATGAAAATTTTCGGGAAGTCTTTGAAGCCAGAACAGACAGCCATCTTTTTTTTATAACGGCAATGAATGAAAAAGATATTCCATCAGCCACTCTTCATCAGGCAAAAATTATAAGTTATTAAATTATCGGTGTCGGAACACTCCCGCAAACCTTATATTTCTGAACAAATTTATTATTATAACGTATCAACTTGCATACATTATCGGTTTGCGGGTAGAGTTTTTCATAAGCAATTTATGAGTTCAAAGGAATTAATCGGTCAGATTCTTGACGGAAAATACAAGATAGACAAACAGCTTGGCAAGGGCGGGATGGGAACGGTGTATCTTTCGACGCACATCGGAACGGCACGACCCGTTGCGGTAAAAGTTATCGCACCCGATTTTATGAAGCGAGCAGAATTTGTCGAGCGTTTTCGCCGTGAAGCAAAAGCCGCCGGCATCATAACACAGTCGCTCAGTCAGCTTGTTTTACTGCCGTCAATTCTCCTTCTTGCTTCGATCACTTCCGTAATCACGGCACTCTTGTATTTTAAAACACGGCAGGCGGGCGGCGAATCTATGCAGGAATTACTCGGCAAACTCAATGAAACGGAATTGCCTCAAAGTAAATGGCAGCAGCGTGTCCGCGAACGTCTGATACAATCGGGAAAAATTACAGACACGACCGCAAATCATCATAAATCAAATTAGAAACAATGAAAAAGTATTTATCACATCTCATTATCGCTTTATTTATTTTAAGCCTTTCGTCAATTGCATCCTCTCAAGGTTTTAAGAAGGATTTTACCGTTTATACGGGTGGCACGATCGAAGTAAAAAACTTGTCCGGGCGGGTTGATATTGAAGCCGGTGACGAAATTGAAAATGAAGTTTTTCTGGAAATTCGCAGTGAGAAAGGTTTTTCTGAAGAAAATATAAAAGCCGAATCAACCGGCAAAAAAGTTTCGATTGAAATCCTCAACGAAAATACTCAGATCAGAATTGATGTAAAACTCCGTGTGCCGAGCCGCGTAAAAGTCAAAATAGAAACGGGCGAAGGCGAAATTCGACTTGTCGGAAGTTTTCTGGAAGCCGAAGCCGAAACAGGAACCGGCACGATTTATGCGGATGTTCCGCTTGAAAACTTGAAATATAATTTTACGTGGACGGCTTCGCATCCGCGTGTTATCAGCGATGTCGAACTTGAAGATGTAAAGGAAAAAGCCGCCGGAAGATTTGTTATTAACGGTAAAATTTTTAATAAAGAAGAAATTGATAAATCTAACGATGCAGCTAAAAATGTTGATGAAAAATCAACAACTGACGAAAATTCAGAGAATATAGAAAAGAAGGAAAAAAAGAAAAAATCCAAAGATAAAGGTGAAGTAAAACTCAATTTTTCAACCGCCCGCGGAATCGTTCTGCTAAATGTCGCACCCGAAGAAGTCCCGACAAATTTACAGGAAAGACCTTTGACCGAAGCTGCCAAAGCAATAATACGCAGCGGCGATGTGCTTTTGATGGACGCAATTCGCCGTGCCACGCCAAAATATTTCGGTGAATACGCGAGAACTTTGCCGCCACGCCGTGAAACTCCGACTTTAAGCCAAGCGGATAAAAGAAACAGTGTAACCGCAAGTGTTAAACAAGTTACGGTTCGCATAATTGACATAAATAATCGTGCTATCCCAAATCTTGAAAGGGATGATTTTCTTTTGACCGAACGTGGTCAAGAACGCGAAATTTTATCTGTTGAGCCGACCACCGCACCGTTTAATCTTGTTTTGCTTTTAGACGTTTCAGGAAGTATCGAAAATTATGTTGATTTTATACGCAAAGCCGCCCGTAATTTTCTAGATACCGTGAGTCCGCAGGATAATGTTGCCATTGTTTTATTTAATGAAGATGTCAACACGCTCTCCGTTTTTACAAAAGACCGCAATAAACTTTCCGAAGGTTTAGATACATTCGACGCAGGCGGCGGAACCGCTTACTACGATTCGCTCGCCTACACTTTGACGGATATAATCCGTCCGCTGAAAGGCGACAGAACCGCAATCGTTATTTTATCCGACGGCGACGATAACCGTTCATTTCTTCCATTCAAATCTTTACTCGGCTCAATTCAGGAAAGCGGTGCATTAATTTATCCACTCTACGTTCCGACCGATCTCATTGCTGCTTCTGCCGGTAAAGACCCAAGTGAAACAGTTGATCCTTTGCGAAGCCGTTATATGTCGCTTTCGTCAAAAGCCAACGAAGAAGGCGAAACTTTAGCTCAAATTTCAGGCGGAGTTTATTATCCGATCTCAAGACTTTCCGAACTCCAAAAAGCCTACGACGACATCGTTTCCCAACTCCGCACGGCTTACACGATCAGATACCGCTCGACCTTAAATGAAGGTAGCGGAGACGGTGCATCGCCGAAATTAAATGTTAAAGTCAAACGCGACAATACTTTCGTAAAACTCGGCTCGGTTGTCGCAGTCGGAAGTAATTAGCTTACGAAGTTTAATGCTAATTCTTAAATAAATGTCAACACTTTTAGATTCACTTTTTGACGAGGAAGAAACGCGACCTTTGACGATTTCGGAATTGAACGATTCGGTCAAACGGGAACTTGAGCGGCGTTTTGCTTCAGTTTGGATCGAAGGTGAGATTCTGGATTTTTTTGATGCACATTCGGGGCATTGGTATTTTACTTTGCACGATGGCGATTCGCAGATCAAAGCGGCGTGTTATAAGGGAACGAATTGGAAAATTAGGTTTAAGCCGTTTGATGGGATTCAGGTCAGAGTTCGCGGGAAATTGTCGCTTTATGCTCCGCGTGGGGAATATCAGATTTTGGTCGAATCGCTCGAACCCGTCGGCGAAGGTGCTTTAAAAGTTGCGTTTGAGCAAATTAAATTAAAACTCGGCAAGGATAGATTATTTGATGAAGAATTTAAGCGTCCGCTACCGTATTTGCCGAAGCGGGTTGGAGTTGTAACAAGTCCAAATGGTGCGGCGTTTCACGATATTTTAAATGTTTTATCGCGTCGCACGAAAACGGTCAGCATCGTTTTGATTCCGACAAGAGTTCAGGGCGAAACTGCTCCCGAAGAAATTCGTGATGCGGTTATTTTAGCAAATGAGTTTAATAAAAATGCGGATGAGAAGGATAAAATTGATGTGCTGATCGTCGGACGCGGCGGCGGTTCGACTGAAGATTTATGGGCGTTTAACGAGGAACGTCTGGCGAGAACTATTTTTGCTTCGGAGATTCCGGTGATTTCTGCCGTTGGACACGAGATTGATTTCTCGATTGCAGATTTTGTCGCCGATGTTCGAGCCGCCACGCCCTCCGCCGCCGCCGAAATTGTGGCGGAAAGAGAAGATAATATTGAGGCATTTATCAGACAAAAAACGCTTGATATGTTTCAGATTATTGATTATAAACTTCTGCAATCAAAAAGCGATTTGCAGGAACTTGCATTATCAAATGTGTTTTCGGAGTTTCCGCAACGCATTAAAGATTGGAAATATGAGCTCGAAGATTCGCAGGAGAGAATCGCCGATGCTTTGAGTGAAAAATTAAATGAAAGTGAGAAAATATTGGAAAAACTTTCCAAGCGTCTTTCGCCGGTCAGACTCGCATCAACATTGGGCGATAAGAAAACAAGGCTTGCCCGTTTGGAGCAAAAAAATTTCGCTGCCGTCAATGCTAAAATAAACCTAGCGGATGAAAGGTTAAAAATCGAAATGGCTTCATTGGACGCACTCTCGCCATTATCAGTTTTGAATCGCGGGTTTTCGATAGTTAAAACCGCAAAAAACGAGATTTTGCGGAATGTGGCGAAAGTTAAAGAGAATGATAAATTGAAAATTCAGCTTGCAAATGGGAAACTGGAAGTGAAAGTAATAAACAAAGAGTAATTTTTTGAATGTCGAAAATAGTCGTAGATTTACAAGAAAAACAGGAAGTTCCAAATAGTTTGAATGTTCTGCAATTTGGTGATTATCAAAAGGGAGAAGAACGTGGAACTTTTAGAAAAATTTTGAAGGTTTTTTCTATTATTCTTGTTAGTTTAATCATCATTAGTTTTATCGGCGGCTTTTTTTACTGGCGTTATTTGAAAACAACTCCGCAATATTCGCTGGCGTTAATTATTAATGCCGCCCGCCGCGACGATCAAAAAACGATTGATGAACTGGTCAATCTGGATGCGATTGTTGAAGATTTTTTGCCGCAGGTTGTTGATAAAGCCGTTGAACTTTACGGTCGCGGAGTTGCTCCCGATGTGATAGAAAAAGCAAGATTAATCGCCGCACCACTTTTGCCGGTGGTTAAACAGAGAGCCAAGGCGGAATTGCCCGATTTGATACTGGAGAAAACAAGGCGGTTTGAAAATATACCTTTTTGGGCAATTGCCATCGGTGCAAAAAGGTATTTGGATATTGAGAAAGATGGCGATAAAGCTATAATAAAAAGTAAATTAAAAGACCGTCCGCTTGAAATCGAAATGAAAAAAAACGGTACTAAATGGCAAATTGTCGCTATCAATGATGAGCAAACCGCACAAAAGATCGCACGCAAAATCGGTCAGGAAGTTTTGACGATGGCAAAAAGCAAAGACGCGGGAACGATTGAAAATGTCGGTAAGAAAATCGGTTTGGATAATGCAAATGATCTTCTAAGACAGGTAGAAGGTATTTTTAAATAGAAATGGCGAAAAATAAAGAACAAACATTTGAAACTTCTCTTGGAAAACTAGAAGAAATCGTAACTCAGCTTGAAGATGGCGATTTGTCTTTGGAAGAAAGCCTTAAACTTTTTGAAGACGGTGTAAAACTCTCGCGTGAATGTCAGGAACGTCTCGACCAAGCCGAGAGACGTATTGAGGTTTTGCTTAAAGATAAGAATGGAAACCCGACTCTGCAACCGATTGAAAAAGATGATTTAGTTGCTGATAAACCAAAGGTTAAAAAACGTATTGTGTTTAGCGACGATGATGATGATTTTACAACTTTCTAATCCCACTCATAATTTATTTATCAAAAAAAGGCACGAAATTTCGTGCCTTTTTTGTTAATGTTGTCTGGAAAAATTTAATCACGTCCCATAAATATCATCAGGATATAATAAAACAGCAAAGCAACGCTGGCAAATAATCCTAATGAAGCCGCTACATATTGATTCGTGTTATAACGATGCAGCATATTCGATGTTTCATAAAGAATCGAACCGCCTGCAAATATGACCATTGCAAAAGCAAAGAAACTTCCTATGCTAAAACCAAAGACTATTCCCGATACGATAAATCCGAGTGCGACGAATCCGCCGATTGCCAAAATAGGACCTAAAAAAGAAAAATCTTTTCTGGTTATCAGCACGGTTGCCGACAAGCCCAGAAATAATCCGAGTGTAACGACACCCGCTTTTGCAATTACATCAACTCCTGAATAATGTGCCGCCATAAAAAGCAATGGCAAAAAGACTATTGCTTCGGCAACGGTGAACATAATCAAGCCCATATATTGCTGAGGTCTGGAGGTGTCGGACAATGCCCATTTTTGAGCAATATAGGACACACCCATAAATAACCCCAAAACAATCAGCCAGGCATAAGGTCCGCTAAGCATTGTTTGTGCAATCCAAAGACCTGCATTAGAACTGACGAGATAAAATGTCATCGCACTAAAGGCTAAAATAGCCAAAGCCAGGTGCATATAAGTTTTGCGTATAAATGCCGCACGTTCCGCCGGTAAAGCGTCTGCTACCGAGAATTCTCTGACTGCATTTTCGTAAGTTGTGTTATTCATTTTCTGCTCCTTTTCAAATAAAACAAAAACCTGCTAATAAGATGCGTTTTTTGTATAAAAATCTGTCTAAAATCGTAAAATCTTAAAACAATTATATCAGATTTTTAAGTTTGATATAAATAAGTTTTTTCAGTAAATGGAAATTCAATAACAAATTGTAAATAAAGACAAATATTACCTGTTTTCCATTTTCAGTTATCCATTATTAACATACCAATCTGCGTGCAAAGCCCATTCGCTACAAGATAGACACGAAGTCCAACGCCATTGGTATTTGCAGCCCGGACATTTCCCGTGTGTGCTGAATGTATTCCAAGCCGTTTCGCATCCGCCGTAAAAATATTCGGGAAAATCACAATCACTGCAAAACCAAGTGTTTGAAGCCTTTGGCTGCCATTTGCAATGCGGACAACGTATGCTGCTGAAATCTGTGCCATCTTCCTTTAATTTTTCAACAATAATTTGTTCAACTTCCGGATTCTTTTGCAGAAGTGTGAAAAAGATTTTGGCAGAAAGTGCTGTTCCGAATTTTTTACGATTAGTAAACATTTGTAAAACTAATTATAATCCAAAATTTCAAAAAGATGGCTTAGTATGAGTCATCTTTTTGAAATTTAATACTGCAAAACGAATTATCTTTTAACAGCCAAAAGATCAATTTTTTCAATATTCGGGTCTTTTGCCAATAGTTCGTCTTTCTTCGACATTAACGCCTTTGCAATATCGCCGTTCAGATGTGCTTCCTGTCCGTCAACGCCTTCAAACGTATCAAAAATTCCAAACGTCGAATCATCAAATTTGAGTGCGTGCCAGGTAATTGTTTTTTCTTCATCTTTCGACATCTCATAGCCCTGCATCAAAAAATCTTCGAGTTCCTGTTCCTTTCCTTCTTTTGCGTGTAACTTTACAAATAGTGCTTTTTTTAACATAAATTTTTCTCCTTAAAATGTTTGTAAATAAATTGTATTGCTTACTGACTACATTCGCAAATCCGAGCATTTTGGATTTATTTTATCAATTTACAGATTTCACTTTCTCATCACGCGAATAATTTCACCCGGAGCGGATTCATTTCCTTTTGAATCAACAGCACGAACATAATAAAAATAAACTTCGTCCGGTTCGACACCTTCATCTTTATATTCGGTTGTCGGAATCGGCTCTTTATTACGTCGTTCCCATTTATCAAGCGGCACTTTTTCGTCCGCCGAGCGATACATATTATAACCGACAAAATCTTTAAGCGGATTCTGCTCAAATTTATTTCCGGCGTGATCCGTAAAACTGCTTTTCGGTGTGATCGGATTACTTTCTTCGCCATCTTCATAAACCTGTGTGAGTTTGTAAAAATATCGCTTCCCAAGCTTTGCAGCAGGATCATCAAAATTTCCTTCGGGAATCGGTTCATCGGTCATTCTCGCCCAAAATACAAACGGCAGATTTTCATTTTCCGAACGATAAACGTGATAACCGATTACTTTTCTGTCCAGTTTTTGCAAAAGTTTCTTTTTCTTTTTTCTCAATAATTTCTTGTTCATACATTTTTACAAAACTAAAAAAGCGACTCATTTCGAGCCGCTTGTCTTTTATAAAATTTTTACTGGATTCGGTCGGATAATTTTTTTCGCTGAAACTGAAGTTGCCGGAATGAGTTATTAAACTTTATTCCACCGACATTTTCCTTGTTATCAACTTTTGGTTACCAACCTAATCCCTTGTTTATTATTGCCTTTCCGGTTTCGCCGAATTCTCATCGGCTCAAATAATCCGGCGGCGTTTCGATTGAACTTTCTGTCATATCTATCACCTCCTGTAATTATTAGATTACAAAAAATAAATTAATTTGTCAAAAAATTTTTATATTTTTTGAAGTTTATCGGTTTTGTCGGCAATTTTAATAATCAAACACAATGCTTCATTAACTGCTTCCGACGTTGGAAATCGCTGTATAGAATTCTTCACAAAGGTTAATATAAGTTGATAAAGCATAATTAAGAAATTGATCACTTGTAATAACTATGTTTTGAATTAATTTTTCACTATTTTTATCTCCATCTAGATATTGTGAATTTGATATATAATTAATTAATTTCTTGTTTCCCTCGGTTATCTTTCCATCTTCGTGAACAATTTTGTTACGAAGTGTCCTTAAAGAATTTATTTCACTCCATACTCCTATTCCACAGTCCCAGTCTAAACCAACTACTTTAGTTAAGTATTTAGTAGCACGCCCAATGTGTCCATTATCTGACTTAATATCATAAACACTCAAATCTAATTTTTTTTGGCTTTTGAACAAATCACATAAATTATTTAGTTGGACATCAAGAAAAGAATGTAATGTTATGAAGGCACTTTTACGATGATAATTCGGGAATTCAACTTTAACGATTCTTTTTACGCTATAATGATTGGAATCATCAAATCCTTTATAACCTTCAAGGTCATATCTCTCTTCTAGAACAGTAGTTTTATTTAGTTCATAATCTGATATAAATGAGGATATTTGTTGTTCAACTTGTTCAATAAATATTTCTAAGAATTTTTCAGATTCTTTAATTCCTTGAAACCAATTTTTAGGATCATAAAAAACAATGTTCATATTTTCATTAATTACTTAAAGTAAATCATCTTCATTTTGTTTAAAAAATGAAGATGATTTACTAAATTTTATTATGAATTTACTCAGCTTTCGGAGCAGCATCTTTTACCGCATCGGAAACACCTTCTTCAAATTTTTTGAAGTTTTCGTTGAACAAGTTTGCCAAATGTTTTGCTTTTACATCATAAGCGTCTTTGTCTTCCCAAGTGTTTCGCGGATTCAGAATTTCACTTGGAACATCGGGGCAACTTGTCGGAACGAGAACACCGAAGATCGGATGCGGTTCAAATTCGGCTTTTGCCAATTCACCATTAAGAATCGCCCGAATCATCGCCCGTGTGTATTTAATTGACATACGTTTGCCGACTCCGTAAGGTCCGCCACTCCAGCCTGTATTGATGAGCCAGCAATCCGTTCCGTGTTTTTCCATTTTTTCGGCAAGCAATTCGGCATAATCTGACGGATGCAGAGGCATAAACGGAGCTCCGAAGCAGGCGGAAAATGTTGCGGTTGGTTCGGTTACACCTTTTTCCGTTCCCGCAACTTTTGCCGTATAGCCCGAAATAAAATGATACATTGCCTGTTCGCGTGTTAATTTTGAAACGGGCGGCAGAACGCCGAATGCGTCCGCCGTCAGCATAATTACATTTTTTGCATTTCCCGCGTGTCCTTCGGGAACGATGTTGTTAATTGATTCAAGCGGATACGATGCCCGCGTGTTTTCGGTTTTGCTTGCGTCGTCCAAATCCAATTTGCCCGTTGCTTCGTCGTAAATCACATTTTCCAAAACCGTCTCACGCATTTGCGTTGTTTTGTAAATATCGGGTTCGGCTTCCGCGTCGAGTTTGATGACTTTTGCATAACAGCCGCCTTCGTAATTGAAAACGCCGTCATCCGACCAGCCGTGTTCGTCGTCGCCGATCAAAGCACGTTCAGGATCGGCGGAAAGTGTTGTTTTTCCAGTTCCTGAAAGTCCAAAGAAAATCGCTACATCGCCTTCATTGCCGACATTTGCCGAAGCGTGCATAGACATCACACCTTTTTGCGGCATCAGATAATTCATTATCGAGAAAACAGATTTTTTTGTTTCGCCCGCGTAAGAAGTTCCGCCGATGAGAACCAGTTTTTGCGAAAAATCTACGAGGATAAATGTTTTGGAATTTGTTCCGTCCTTTTCGGGATCGGCTGTAAAACTCGGAATGTTGATAACCGTAAATTCGGGTGTGAACGGTTCATCTTTTGTTTGGCGGACGAACATATTACGTGCAAAAAGCGAGTGCCACGCGGGTTCGTTGATGATGCGGACGGGAAGTTGATGTTTCGGATCAGCCCCCGCGTAGGTGTCGCGGACGAAGATTTCTCTGCCTTCAATATATTTCATCATACGTTCTTTAATAGCGTTGAAATTCTCTTGCGAAAAATCTTTGTTGACCGTTCCCCACCAGATTTTATCTTCGCTCGAAGGTTCTTTGACGGTAAATTTGTCATTCGCCGAGCGTCCCGTGTGTTCGCCCGTTTCAACGACAACCGCACCGTCTTTCGTGATCGTGCCTTCGCCGCGTTCTTCGATAATTTTATAAAGTTCATCGGCGTTCAAGTTCCAATAAACTTTTGCAGGATTTTTAATTCCGTATACCGATAATTCGTAGTTTGTATTTTTGCGTCCGATGTTCTCGGTTTCTCTTTGTAAATTCGGTTCCATCTTAATTTTTTGTCTCCAAAATTGTTTTGTTAAATAATAAAAAACGGGCAATACGCTCCGTT
>JALZKH010000097.1 GCA_030859345.1 Acidobacteriota bacterium
TACAATCGAGTCAGATTACATTCGAGTCTGGGTTATCAAAGTCCGATGGAATATGAGTTAAATTTGAAAATAAAAAATGGAGGAAAAGATAGAGAGTTTTGTATCCACTAAAACTTGACCATCTCAAAACGTCGAAAATTAGTTTCGGCGTTTTCTTTTTGATTATAAAAAAGATAATCATTTATGATAAGTATTCCTATTCCATATACTAAATTAGGAGTTTACACTTTTGAACGAAAAAATACGCGGGCTTTTTCCCGCTTTGGAAAATTATAATTATTTAAATAGTGCCGCAGTATCGCCTTTGCCGACGGTAGCGATTGATGCGGTCAATGTCCAGCTTAAAGACGTTTCCGAACACGGTTCGTCGCATTATCCGAAATGGGTTGAAACGAAAAACCGCACACGCGGCGTGATTGCCGGAATGCTTAATGTTCAAGCTGAGCAAATTGCATTTATGCGGAATACTTCCGATGGTTTTGCAACTGTTGCAAATGGAATGACTTGGGAAAAGGGCGATAATGTCGTTAGTTTTGAACGGGAGTTTCCCGCAAATTTTTATGCGTGGCGGCGAGTTCGGGACAAATTCGGTGTGAAATTAAAAATGTGTCCCGAAAGAGACGGGCGGATTGATTTGGATGAATTTATCGGGTTGATTGATGAAAAAACCAAACTCGTTTCAATAAGTGCGGTGCAGTTTGCTTCGGGTTTTCGGGCGGATTTGGAAAAGATCGGTGAAGCGGCGAGAGAAGTTGATGCACTTTTTGCGGTTGATATTATTCAAGCCTTCGGCACGATACCTTTTGATCTGCCCACACAAAATGTGGATATTGCGTCGGGTGCTTCGCATAAATGGCTTTGTTCGCCTGAAGGCTGCGGGATTTTGTATCTTTCGGAACGTGCGAGAGAAAGAATTGAGCCGACGCTTGTTGGCTGGATTAGCGTTGAAGATGCCTGGAATTTTCAGGATTTAGAACAGGAATACAAACCGAATGCTCTGGCTTGGGAAACGGGAACGGGAACTTCGTCGCTGTTTTACGGTTTGGAGCAGAGTTTGAAATTATTAAATGATGCGGGTGCCCAAAATATACAAAACTATTTGGAAGATTTAACGGATTTTCTATGCGAGATTTTGCCTTCCGATAAATATAAGATCGTCAGTTCACGCGAAAAAGGCGAGAAATCGCAGATCGTTTGTATCGAACCTTTAAATGGTTTAACTTCCGATGAAATTTTTAAAAAACTCGAAAGCAAGAAAATAGTCGTTTCATCACGCAACAATAAACTCCGTGTCGCACCGCACTTTTTTAATAATCGTAAAGATATTGAAAACCTGGTTGAAAATTTACCTTGAAAATCAGTCTTTGAGTAACTTTTCAGAAATCACATCGGGCGTTAATTGGTCGAGATTTAATCTGGTCATTCCGTCCGCGTCCGAAAAGGTTTCCCACGCACGACGGCGTTTATCGGTATATCTGTAATAAAGCAACCCGACAAAAAATCCGACCACGACTGAAAAACCCAAACCTAAACCAATTGCCAAAACCGTCGAAACAAAAACACCGGAAAGTGTTCCGACAATTGCTCTTTCAGCTTGTTTATATAAATTCGGATTCGTTCCCAGCCACTGCACTGTTTTTTGATATTTTATTTGGTCAAAAAGAGCATTTGCCGATGATTCATCTGTTCCGTCAAAGAGCAAAACATTGTAATTTCCAATCCGGCGGTAAAAAACAGTTTCATCAATTTCAGATAATTTTTCCGTAACTTTTTTATCCGTATCGGTCGAGGCTTGCGGTGTTGTATATTCAACAATTAAAAGTTTTCCCTGCGGATAAATTGTTGTAACCGCTTCCGTTCCGCTGACAAAATCTATTTCCGTGAAAATCGAACGATTTCCAAGTGCATTAATTAATTCCCCTTTATTCACAACAAAAACCGCCTCTTTCCGTTTATTTTTCCAATCGGGCAGATGTTTTACAAGCACAGGAATTCCATCCGCTTCGGACATTTCCTGAGATTGCGGAACATCGGTGGTTTTATTTTCTTGAGCGGAACTTGTAAATGGGCTGACCATTAAAGATAGGCACAGAAACAAACTTAGAATAAATACTCTGAACATTAAATAATTTTCCCGTCGAAAGATGACTTTGAGAACGATATTATCACTTAAAAATCGAAAATAAAACAATTAATTTGCAACTAAATACAAATTCCTGCGTGTAAGACTTTCGCACAATTCGGTTTGATTTGTGTATTAATTGGGTCAAAAAATATACGATTTGGTTTAAATCTAAATTGTGATGATATACGAATATAAAAGTATGTATGAAAGTTTGGAATAAAAATGCTTAAATTACGGTATAATAAAGATAGATATTAAAAAAATAAGTTTTGGCACACTAATTGTAGTTATAAAACACGGGGGAATAAAAAAAATGACAACTACTGAAACATTAGATTATCCGGTATTACAAAGCTCAACAGAAAAAAATGTTGGTGCAAAGAAAGTTAAAAAAGCTGAAAAGCTGGATGTTAAATCAATGTCTGATTATGAATTAACTCAGGCATCATCTAAAGGCGATATGATTGCTTTTGAAGAAGTTTACAATCGTCATCATCGAAGGGTTTATGCAATTTGTTTGCGTATGCTTAAGAATACGAATGAAGCCGAAGATTTGACGCAGGATGTATTTATTCAGCTTCATCGAAAAATCGGAAGTTTTCGCGGCGATTCGGCTTTTACAACTTGGCTCCATCGTTTAACGGTCAACCAAGTTTTGATGCACTTTCGCAAACGCACGGTCAAGTTTGAAAAAACCACCGAGGAAGGCGAAACACCTGTTCAAATTGTTCGCGGTTCGGAAAAGCCCGGCAAAATGCCCGTTGTAGATAAAATCGCTTTGGAAAATGCAATCAAGCAATTGCCAAATGGTTATAGAAACGTATTTATTCTGCACGATGTAGAAGGTTTTGAACACGAGGAAGTGGCGAGAATTTTGGGATGTTCGGTTGGAACAAGCAAATCGCAACTGCACAAAGCACGCTTAAAATTACGAAAACTTTTGAAAAGAAAAGCTCCGCCGAGGTTATTTGCAGTCAGCTAAAAGTTTTTCAGTCAACCCCTCGTAGGAGAAAATACCACTCAGAGTTTTGAGTGGTATTTTTTTTATTGAATAAAGATCAACAGCGGTTTTTTTCATTGCCGTTGGTTGATCAAAATCGCCGATCATCAGAAGTTTTTTTGATCTTTCCCGCTTTGTAAAGTTCAAGTGCCGTAAGAACTCCTTCATAAAGAATGCCGGACGGGTAATATTTTAGAATAAATATTTTGGTTAGATTGTAAAAATAAGCGAGTTATAAATCGCGTATTACGATATTCCGCCGTGCCAGTTCCGCAACGAATTTCTCCGAATCAATAACTTTTTCCTGCGGCGTTGCTCCGCGTGTTAAAACTTCGCCTTTTGCCATCATCTGAGCAATGATCGAAGCGGGAAAAGCTGTCGTCCGCATCATCGCACTCAAACCCGTTTTTTCGTCATATTTATCAACGATGTCATATTTTAAATGCTTTGTTTCACCATCTTTTTTACCGATAAATTCAAGACGGATCAAAACATAATCGGGTTTGTCCGACGGAAGATGTTTTTGCAGAAGTTCGCCGAAAAAATTGCGTGGTTTGTGGAATCTGCCGTCAATTTCGATTTCTTCGCTCGAACACAAACCGAGATCAATCATCGTTTTGAACTTGTCGCAATGTCCGGCGTAGCGAATCGTTTTGTAATCGAGTTCTTTAATTTTGCCGAGAAATGTGTCGGGCAAAGTTGAAGTTCCACCCGAAGTTTGAAAGGCTTCAAGTTCGGGAAAACCTTCAAACTCGAGACTTTCGCATTCGGTCATTGATTCAATTTCGGTGATTTTTCCGTCACGAATTACGCGGGCTTTTTCGATGTATTCATTTATCAAACCTTCAACCGAAAATACGAGTTGATATTTGAGAGAAGTTTTCGGCTGCTGCGGCAAACCGCCGACTCGTATGTGAATTTCGTGCGTTTCATCAAACTTTTTCGCCCCGTGCATCGCCAAAATCGAAACCATTCCGGGAGCAAGTCCGCAATCGGGAATTATATTTATTCCCGCCCTTTTCGCTTCCGCATCTAATTTAAGCTGCTCATCCACCACATAATTATTTCCGCCGAGATCGCAAAAATTCGTAAAAGTTTCGACGGCGATTTTGGAAAGTTCGAGATTATGCCAGTAATTTACACACGAAATTGCCGAATCGTGTTTTTCCATCACCGAAACGCTTTGCTCGTAATCGGCAACGTCTAATTCAATTGCAGAAAGTTTTGGTGAATTTATTTTTGCGGCGATGTTTTCGGCTTTTGCAAAATCGAAATCGGCAACCGTAACCTGAGCAACATCGGGTGAATTGTAAACTAAATCACAAACCGCCCCATAGCCCATACGCCCCGCCCCGAGAACTAAAATTTTCATAAGATTTTGCTAAAAGTTATTTCTAAAACGTAAATCGAAAAGATTAACTATCAGACGTTTTCCATTTTCCGTTATCAGTTATCCGCTATTTACCAATCATCAAATTCTTCAGGCATTTCTTTTTTGAGAATCTCACCCGCATATTTCCAGACTTTTTCTTTCCACAATCTAAATTGATTCGTGATTTGCAAGGCAACCTGCGGATGAACGGCATTTCTTTCAACTCTTAAAACTTCAGCCGGAACCGACACTTCATCGTCGGCATTTTCCGTTATCGTCAAAGCAACTTTGCTTCCAACCCTAGGCAGAAGCCGAGGCAGATAAATCAACGTACCTCGAGTTCCTACATTCTCCGTTAAACCTTCTTCCATTATCTGTTTCCCATTTTCGTCTTTCCATTCAACACGGATCGGAAAGGTAATTGTATGACGATCTCCACCACGACGATCTTGCATATTAAAATTTTTCTCCATTCATCAATTAAGAATTATGTCTTTGGAAATATACGAAATAAGAATTACTTAGTCTATCAAAGAAAGAAAGTTTTAGCATTTTTCCCGGCAAAAGAGATTCCTGCCTTGACAAAATTTCAAATTTGCCTATTATGTGTCGATTGGACAAAATTTGTCCAAAATGTTAAGTTATTGAATTGTTTTGGTTAATATTTAACTAAAACAAAATCAAAGAAACATTTTTAATGGAAACATAAAACAAGATTTAGTCATAAAAACAAGATAATTTTACTTAATATCGGTGTGTTAAACACCATTTTTATTATGTGGCTGGAAAAAAATAAATATAGGAGAATGATTAATGAGAAACGTAGCGAGAGGTAGCGTTTTTCTTCTTTTGGTCGCTTTTTTAGCGGGAGTATTTTACTTCCAACCAAAAGTCGAAGCAGTTACCATCTTGGCGAAATCCCAAGAAAACATTCAACAATTAAATAATAACGAATTAAAACAAAATACTTTTAATAAAACAATAAATTCAGAAATAATAAGTTTAGACGATAAAAAAGCAAACAATTTAGAGGACGACGATAATTTAGACGAGGCAGAAGAGGAAGAAGCAGAATTCTCAGAAAACAAAGCAAGAACTTTCAAAGCAACAGCTTATTGCTTACGCGGAAAAACGGCATCGGGCAGAACAGTTCGACGAGGAATCGTTGCTGCTGATACAAGAGTCTTACCGCTTGGAACACGAGTTAGATTAACCGCCGGAAAATACAGTGGAAATTATGTGGTTGCCGATACGGGCGGAAGAATCAAAGGTCGCGTTTTAGACATTTGGGTTCCAAGCTGTGCCGAAGCAAGAAGCTGGGGACGCAGAACCGTTGGGGTAACAGTTCTCGGAAAAGCTAAAAAGAGAAAAAATAGAAAAGAAGAAGAAGAAGATTAATTTAACAAATTACAATTTAACAATTTTATAAAAACAGAGAGTCGTTTCAAATTTTTTTGAAGCGGCTTTTTAATTAGCACCTGCTGATTTTGATTCGCCCAAGATTTTTTCGTAAAACTTCATATACTGCGGAATAATCTCCGCCGCACTATATCGCAAAACCGCCAATTCACGCGACTTTTCGCCGAATGCCCGACGCATTTCATCGTCGTTTAAAAGTTTTATAACATCATCACTCATTTTTTCCGTGTCGCCGATGTCGCTCAAAAATCCAGTTTCGCCGTCCGTGATAACTTCGGGAATTCCGCCGATCCGCGAAGCGATAACGGGAACTTCGCAGGCTTGGGCTTCGAGTGCGGCAAGTCCGAATGATTCGGATTCCGACGGCAGAAGAAAAATGTCCGCGACGGCTAAATAGTCGGCGATGTTATCGCGTTTGCCGACAAATTTTGTATATTTCTTAATGCCGAGCTGCTCCGCACGATATTCGCAAGCCGAGCGTTCGGGACCATCACCAACCATTATAAGCCGCACATTTCCGCCTTTTTCACGAACCTTTGCTGCAATCTCTATACAATCCTGCGGACGTTTGACGGGGCGAAAATTTGAAACGTGAACAAGCAGTTTTTCGCCGTCATTGACGAGTTCCTTTCGCAGGGGCAGATCAAAATTTCGCTGATAATGAGTTTGGCAAATGAAATTCGGAATTACCTCAATCTCATCAAAATCAAATGTTTCGATGGTAGCTTGTTTCAAAAATCTCGAAACCGCCGTTACGCCATCCGATTGCTGCAAACCGTATTTTGTGATCGGCAGATAACTGCGGTCTGCACCGACAAGCGTTATATCTGTTCCGTGCAAAGTCGTAATCACCGGAACGTAGCGTTTTTGTTTAATTGATTCACGAGCCAAGATAGCCGAAATCGAATGCGGGATCGCATAATGAACGTGCAGTAAATCCAGCTTTTCTGCACGCATCACCGTCGCCATTTTTGTCGCCAAAGCCAGATCATATGGCTGATGTTCAAACAGCGGATAAGTCATCATCTCAACCTCGTGAAAATGCACACGCTTGCTTAATTCTATCAGCCGCGTCGGTAAAGCCGATGAAATAAAATGGACATTATGCCCATTTTCCGCCATTTCGCGTCCAATCTCCGAACCGACAATTCCACTTCCGCCGTAGGTTGGATAAACAGTAATCCCTATATTCATAAATATTTAAATAAATAAAAACTAAACTATATTATTAATTTATCATTTACCGTTTACTATTTACCATTTGCAGACTAAAATTTTTTTACAATTGCATAGCCAATGCCGTCCCCTTACCAAAATTTTTATGGAATTATTTTTAGACAGTTTTTGACGGAATGTTTGAGAAAATTATTTATCTTTCTCGAGAGAATAATCAGGTTTCGGCATTGGAATTTCGCCACTTTTTGGAACAAACCATATTTCAACATATCTTTGCTCATTTTGATAACCACCCTCAATTGTTTTGATCTTTGACGATTTTATGCCGTTTCTTTCAAGGATTCCTTGAATATTGTTGAGTATTTTTTTTCCTTGTTCCTTAGTGTCAGGTGTTTCAATTTGATCAAATTTCAGTTTTCCATTTTCATCTTTTGTTTCTATACTTTCTGTTGATTTGCCTAAGTATGAAATCAGATAAACTTTACTTTTAGGAGAGTTTTTAAGCATATTCTCCAACACTTCCAAAGATGTTTTTGAATACTGAGATTCTAATGTGTAAAGATCAACGACAGTTTCTTCAATAGCCTTTTCATATAAGGTAGTTGCGTTAGGATAAAAATATAAAGTTTCAAATAGAACTGATTTTGAGGGAACTATTAGATTTTCCTCACATAGTTCAAATTTTACATTTTTAGGAACTTGATAAACCCTGACACGCAACTCCTCTTTGTGAACATTACAATTTTGAACCAGAATTCTTTCAGCAGGTACTTTATAATTGATTTTCAATTGGGTAGAAATATAGGCTTTGTAAATATAAGGAGTAGAAAAATACTTTGTACCTTTTCCACCAAATATATTCACTTGAAATTTCAAGTCTTTATCTTGCGACATTTCATAAGCTACGCTGCCCATCGAAGAATATAGAATAGAATTCAACGGCATATCTTTTTGCTCATCATAAAGTATCATTTCTTGATTTTCATTTTGGGCAAAACTCGATGTAGCCAAAATCAAAACAAACATAATTTGTGAGATAAATTTTTTCATATCGTTATTTTACCAACTAAATCCTTATATTCCCAATTTTTCCCGTCGGCTTATCCGAAGATTTTTTCAGATGAAAGATATTTCCATTTATAAATTGTTTCACTCATCAACCGTAATTTTACGTTCAATAATTTCTTCGACTTCGCGGAGTATCAGACGCAATTGCGGAACGGAATATTCTTTGTTTGATGGGACGGTCAGGCGATTTTGTTCGTAGATCATAAACTGGTGTTTTGAACCCGAATATGCACCGTCGAAACCGAGTTTTCACAGTTTCTTTACAAAATCTTTTTTTTACACGGATTCCAGTTGCTCATATTCGGGTTTCCTGTTTAAGTCTATATTGTCCAAAATCGGTAGAGTATGTCCGAGTTTTAAGCCGACCAAAACCCAATCTTCCAAGACGGAATGCAATTCGTCTTCACATTCCCGCAGAGTTTTGCTGAAAGCGACGACACCTTTGCAAGACGGAATTCGCCCGAAAAATGTCCCGTCTTCCAACTTGTCATATTCGGCTTGAGCCAAAGCACGGGAAATGTAATTGCTTAAAATAAATTGTCCAATCATAGTATTTATTTTCCAACCTTCAAATCTTTAGCCAATTCTTCGCCAAGATATTTATCGTGATTCTCCGCCCAATCGGGAACATCGCTCCTAAACGCACCGATAAATTTTCAAACGGGTCTTCAATCTCTTTCGTTTCCCCATTCTCCAACTTCTCAAGTGCGATTTCCTCAACCTTCCGTCCTTTCGCCTTCGCTTCTTCATCCAATGTGCAATAAACACTTTCGGGAAGTTCCAGTGTAATTGAATGTGTCATTTCTTTTACCTCTCACGCATATTTTAACACAAAACTTCACCATAAATAACGGGCTATTTTCGGATAGTTTCTAATGGAACATTCAAGGAAGATTCTTATTTCAAGACACAAAAAAGAAGCCTATATAAAAGGCTTCTAGTTTTTTGTGAAAAATGTTAGGTGCGTAAATTTAATTCACGATTAACATTCAAGACTACCTCATCCCAAGTGAATCCACGTATAAAAGGATGAAGTTCAATCGGAGCAATGAAGTATTTAAAGTCTTCACTTTTCCAAATTGGAACAACAGTTCCTTTCATTCCAGATGAAATAACATCTAGTTGTAAATTCTTAATGAGTTCTCTTTTTTCAGAATTAGATTTTCTTCCAAAAGATTCATCAAACGGGACAAGGACTAATTCAAAACCTATTTCCTTGAAACAGGCGACATTTAACTTTGTCATAAGTTTTTCCTTATCTATTTTATTATTTACCTTTAATTAGCCAAATAACTCACCCGATACCCACTGACGCAGATGGAAGCAATCGCTTTCCTTTTTTGCAACTTCAGTACAGGTCAGACGGCACAATTATCAAAATAACCAAACGCAAAATAATAATAATCCAATTCAAATGAAAGAGCAACAAAAAATAAGAAAAACACAATATATTGATAGAGATGTTAAAAGCAGTCAATATATTGTGTTTTTCTTTTTAGTTAAATCCTGATATTCCCAACTTTTTCAGGCTTCTTATCCGAACTCGGTTTCAGATATTAGGTTTATACGTTTGTCTTTTTCATCAGTCGAATGTCATTTCATTTCATTTATTATTGCCGCTCACGATTAATTACGAAGCTATTTGCAACAAGACGAAATAGCGGCTCAAATTTATCAAACCTTAAAATGAGATCTTTTTCTGCGTCTGGGAAAGCATAAACAAAAAACTGTAAGAAACCTCTAAGCACACGACAGTAAATCAATGAATAACTCTAACTGCCTGTGTTTCTTTGGTTTATTCTGATTAAACAAGGCGTTTTGCAATGTGTCCAATCCGATTCTGAACAAACTTTTGGCATATCTTTTGTTCTTTTTCTTTTTCATCTTTACTCTTTGCAAAACTTCCACCTGAAGTTCGCCCGTCAGCATTGCCAGACATAATCCTAATCCTAACAACATCAACAATTTGCCGATCTTCTTCGGCATCGTTAAATGTGTTTCTTCAAAGTTAAATCCGCGACTTTTCAAGCATCCGAACATCGTTTCGATTTGCCACCGCACCTTGTATTCTTCAATGGCGTATTTGTTGTGTTCCAAACTCGCCACGATCAAATACTCCGTCTTCCCGTCTTTCCGATATTTTATGCAACTGACATAAACTTCCAAGCCGAATACTTCGACCCGCACCTTGCCCCGCAATTTCACTCTTTCAGCCGCATTTCCCCATATCTTTTTGAAACTCACCCCGCCCGTCAAATGGCCGGTTTTCAACCGAATGTGAAAATCTATCCGCTTGCCGATCAGATATTTGAACAATTCTTCGCTCCCGAACTCACGGTCGGCATACACCCGCTCGATTCGTCCAACTCCGAATTCGGCGACAAACTTCTCGATGACCGCTATGTGTTCCAAGGCGGTCGCATTGCCTTTGTGTTCCATCACTTCGCACAAGATCGGAATCGCCACATTTTTATACGCCACGCTCAACGTCAGAATGTTGATCCACGTATCGCCGAACTTCCACTCCGTCCGGTCAATCAGAATTTTCAACTTCCCGTCAAGTTTCATCAACTTCAGATAATCAATAACTACTTTGTTGTCATTATCCAAAAACCTTTGAATCTGCCGATAAACCGAATCGGCTTCCGCCTCGGTTTCAACGGCATTAGCCACTTTGACCAAATTGGAACTCCTGACTTTCACCAACGCCGCCACAAATCGGGCGACAAACTTGCGAGCGTGGCGAGTTCCTTGTATGCTTTGCTTCAACGCTTCTTCAAGAGCGTCGGGAGTTTGTTTTGTTTCAGTTTTCACACAACAGATTCTAACAAACTCCTTCTTACTTTTTTACTGTCGTGTGCTTAGATTTTACTTAGATATAGTTATGCAGAAAAAAATTCTTTCACTTTCAGAAATAACCGAAATTGAGAGAACTTACAAACACGGTTTTCCATCTTTAGGATTTGCAGCAGAAGAATTACTCCACCGCTGGCGAAATGATTTAAGGGACGAAGAAACGTGCGTCCGTTTAATATTTTTGCGTTGGTATAGTTGTAGCGAACCAAGCTATCTGACTGGACTGGAAAATGAGATGCCGACAATTGAAACCATTATAAATGAATTTGGTGGTGAAGTTGTTTTATCATCTGAAACTTTGTTTATTCTTGGTATTTTGGGACATGACACTTTCGCTTTTTGTTTTGGAGAAGAATCTATTTGGCAAAAAAAATGTATAGGATTCCTAGAACGAGCAACAGAATTACAACCATCTAGCCAACTTTTTGAAGACTGGAATTATTTTATTGGTAAATCTGCAAATACAAAAAATCTAAAGACAAAAATTATTCCTGAAATACATGCACGATTTAATGGAAGAGGTGCATTAGGTGATTATCTGAAACACATTTTAACTTTTATTGTTAAAAGCAAATAATTCTAAATGAACCCAAAAACACAAGCCAAACATTTTATTTCGTCAGCGACCTGCATTTATAGAAGTTACAATAAAATCGAAAAACCTTCCTGTTCAAAATGATGGTCGTGCGTGAGGATTTCTGTGATGCCGAGTTTTTTGCAGACGTTCATTGAGATGCAATCGGTCAGACTGTAACCTTTGTCTAAGCGTGATTCGTAAAGTTCCAGTGCTTCGAGAAAACTCATTTCGCCTCGTCCAATGATTTCAAATTTTGGATTGAGCAGAAGTTGGCGGACATATTTTGAAACTTCATAACGCATACGCTCGCCGAATTCGCTGTAAAAATTCAACAACTCTGTTAAAACTTCTTCGGTTGTAACCAAATCAACGGTTTCCACTAACGGTTCAACTTTCAACGCCGCTTGATGCCATTGGTCTTTTGGATTTACCAAAGCGGTAAAATATAAAGTGTCGCAGAAAAGTCGGTTCATTTCTTCGGTGCATTATAAAGATAATGGTCAAGATTTTGGGAAGCATCGGTTGGGATTTTGTCGAGTTCTTCTTCGGGAATATCTTTCAAATGCTCTTGCCAAATCTGCCACGGAGTTCTTTTTTGCGGTTTCAGAGTTTCAACAAACTTCAAAACTTCCTCTCTCTGTTCATCCGACAAAACCATTATTTTATCTACAATTTCTTTTGTAATATCGGTTTGCATAACTTTCACCTCGTCTGCATTTTAGCATAATTGTTCGGTAATTAGGATTAAATGGATTTAAAAATACGAGCCGCAATATTCTATTTTGTCAGCGATTTGCATTTATAGAATTTACAACAAAATCGAAAAACCTTCCTGTTCAAAATGATGATCGTGCGTGAGGATTTCCTTGATGCCGAGTGTTTGGCAGACGTTCATTGAGATGCAATCGGTCAGACTGTAACCTTTATCAAGGCGTGATTCATAGAGTTTTAAACCATTCAGAAATACATCTCTTGTCTGCTCAATAACTTGGAAACTTTCATCAGCTAAAATGTCGAAAACAATTGCGGAAACTTCCTGTCGTGTTTCTTTTCCGTAACCGCTAAAATAATTTAAAACCTCGCACAAAACCGAATCCGTTGTTACAAAATTATAGCCGACGATTTGGGATTCCAATTCGACGGCTCTTTTGTGCCATTGGTCACTTTCCTGAAAAATTGCGACAAAATATTGCGTGTCAACAAAGGCAACATTCATTTTTTCGGAACTCCGCTAATATAATGGTCGTGCTGTTCCGCACCATCGGACGGCATTTCGTCCCAAACTTCATCGGGAATATTTTTCGCTCTCGCACGGATTTTTTGCCAAATTGTTGGCGGAGTTTCTTTTTCGATATTTTCGATTTGATTCAGAATTTCTTTCTGCTTTTCAAGCGGTAAAACTTTCACTCTCTCAAAAATTGTTTCTGCGACATCGGTTTGCATAACTTTTACCTCGCTTGCATTTTAGCATAATTGGTCAATAATTAGATTGAAAAATGGATTCCAAAAAACAAGCCACAACATTCTATTTCGTCAGCGACCTGCATTTTGGCGGGGATGGGGATTTGATGAAGTGTGATTTTGCGGATGAGTTTGTGCATTTTTTGAAGATGCTCGAAAAGCAGGATAAGCGGACGGAGTTGATAATTAACGGTGATGCGTTCGGTTTTTGGGAATTGACGGCGGTTGAAGGGACGATGAAACTTGATGAAATCGTCAAATATCATCAGGAGATTTTCGAGCAGTTGCGGCGGACTGGTGAGAAGATTCGGATAACTTTGATGGTTGGGAATCACGATTATGATCTGGCTTGTTATCGTGAGTATCACGAAAAATTAAAGGCTTTTAACATTTCGCTTTATACGGGTGTTTCGCTTGTGCGGGATATTGGCGAAAAGCAGATTTGGATCGAACACGGTCAGCAGATTGATGATTTTAATGCTTCGCCTGATTACGGCAATCCGTATGCACAGCCGATTGGTTATTAGAACTCTTGCAAAAGTAACGTAAATAATGGTAGAGCTATCAATAATATGCTCTACGAAAAACTTGATAAATTGTCCGCCGCTAATTTTAAACGATATTGCGGCGTTGAACGAAAAACTTTT
>JALZKH010000144.1 GCA_030859345.1 Acidobacteriota bacterium
AAACTATGTGTCGTGCCATGGCGATAACCGTTTTCCAAGGCTTCGCATTGTTTTTTCGTTAGTTCGATTACTTTTATTTTACCCATCTCGCTTGATAGTCTAAACTATTTCTGCACGATTACTTAACTGAAAATAGTTTATGCAATTTACATTGACCTTTCAAATTGTAACAACTTCCCGATATTCGTCCAAACTTTTCTAAGGCGATGCAAAATTTTGCCGCTGGTTAAATAATTTTCGATACAATCAAGAATTTTAAAATAGAAAGCGGCGGTTGAAAACAGGCTTTACTACCTACTGCCAACCGCCAACTGCTTACTCAAAAAACCTACCAGCGATTTCCGCCACCGCCGCTGTGTCCGCGACTGCGTCCACCGCCACCGCCGCGTTCTTCACGCGGGCGGGCTTCATTGACAACGATGTTGCGACCGTCTAAATCTTCGCCGTTGAGTTGTTCAATTGCCGCCTGTGCTTCTTCTTCCGAAGACATTTTGACAAACCCGAAACCACGCGAGCGTCCGGTATCACGATCCTCAATTATTTTAGCCAATTCAACCGTTCCGATCTGAGCAAAAAAAATCGCCCAAATCATCGCTATTTAAATGGAAAGACAAGTTTCCAATGTATAATTTATTATTCATTATCTTTTTCTATCTCTTAAATTTTTTGTTGAAAGTGAAGCAAAGAAAGGCTGAAAACTTAACGGAAAAAAATCTTATTTGATACTCTTCGACTTAAAAGTGCGACATTGCCTGACTGGTTATTAAAAATCTTAACTGAATTGCTTCTAAAACTATCTACCAACTCTCTAACCCGAACTAAGTTTGTCGCTTCGCTTAAACGTAACGGACGTATCTTCACCTGAGATGACTTGAGAGCAAAATCTCAATAATTATTATGGTTTTTATAAAAAAATGCAAGAAAAAAGTTAAATATGAAAATTTTAACGCTTGAAAAAATGTAAAATTTCTTCTCTTTTTTTTCGCGTCCTTTCGCGTTTGTTCGCGGGCAAACCCCTTATTCTTTTGATTTCAACGCATCCAAAATCTTATCGTGAATCCCGCCGAAACCGCCATTCGACATAATCGCCACAATATCACCATCACGCATTTCGGGCGTAAGATGTTCGACTATTACATCGGCATCGGCGAGACTGAAAGCGGGTTTTCCCTGCAATTTTATTTCTTCGACGAGTTCATTTGTATCCAAAACTTTGCCGAGTTCGCTCGCTTTTGAAGTATCGTAAACTCCCGCAATAATCACATAATCCGCATAAGTAAAGGCTTTTTCGTATTTTTCTTGAAACACAGCCAGACGCGAAGACCAAGAACGCGGCTCAAAAACTGCGATAAGCCGTCCGCTGTCATATTTCTGTTTTAACGCTTTCAAAGTTTCCTCAACCGCCGTCGGATGATGTGCAAAATCGTCAATAACCGTAACGCCTTTTTCAACGCCGCGAACTTCGACACGCCTTTTCACAGACTTGAATGTGTCGAATGCTTGCTGAATTTTTTCCTTTGAAATTCCCCAAGAATCCGCCGCAATTATTACTGCTAAAGCATTCCGCACATTGAATTCACCGATCAGATTTGTTTCAAATTCGCCCCATTTATGATCTTCTTTAAAAACTGTAAATTTCGTTTTGTCGCCCGTAAAATCTATGTAATGAGCCTGCCATTTTGCATCTTCGCTCGTGCCGAATGTTTCGATGTTAGTATGAAGTTTCGGTTTCATCTCATCCAAAACTTCACGGGCAACAGGCGAATCTATTCCGACAATTAAATGTCCGTTTCCCGGCACAAGATTCATCAAACGCGAAAATTCAAATTTAATTGCTTCCAAATCTCTGTAAATATCGGCGTGGTCAAATTCGATGTTGTTGACAATAGCAATTTCCGGCAAATAGTGCATAAACTTCGGCTTTTTATCAAAATAAGCCGTGTCATATTCGTCGCCTTCAATCACAAAATAATCGCTTTCGCTCACGCGAAATGATGCCCCGAAATTCTGCACCACTCCGCCAACAAGAAACGATGGATCAAGCCCGCCGACTTCCATCACCCAGGTCGCAATACTCGTCGTCGTCGTCTTACCGTGCGTCCCTGCCACAACCAGAGAATGCCGCCCGCGTATAAATTCCTGTTTAACGGTTTCCGCTTGCGAATAATACGGCAGCTTACGATTAAGTAATTCCTCCAACTCCGCATTTCCCCGCGAAATTGTATTCCCGACGATAATCCTGTCCGCCCCGACATCAAGATTTTTAGGTTTATATCCTTTCATTATCTTGATCCCAAGTTCTTCAAGCTGCGTTGACATCGGCGGATAAACTTGTCTGTCCGAACCCGTAATCTTATGTCCGCGTGCCTGCAACATTCCCGCCAGCGAAGCCATCGCCGTCCCGCATATTCCGATTAAATGATAGTGCATAACCCTAAAGTTTTTATTTTGTATTCTGTGAAATTACTTTTTCAAAAATTATTGTAATACTTAATCTTTTTTGTTATCTTTTATTCTAAAGTCTTCTAACAAATCTATTTATTCTAATGCTAAACAAATTTTTACTTATATCATTCTTTCTGACTTCTTCGCTACTGGTAAATGGACAATCCTCATCATTTAGATTTCCAGTTTCAGTAAATGAATTTAGTATCATTTTTCCACAAAAACCTTCTATTAAACAGGCATTTAAGGATGAATCACGTGAATCATGGCAAGCGGAATTAGCTACATCTAGCGGCTTTGTGAGGGCTTTAATAACTTCTCTTAATCCTAGCGAGATTGAAGTCATCTGGCAAAAAACAGATGATGAGTTGAAGAAAATTGGAATTGATTATGCGAAGTCAAATCAATTCCAAGATAGCACAATAAAAACAGGCACAAACTCTTTAGGAAAATATGTTGTAGTGAAGGGTAACAAAGAAAGTAAGGACACATTAATTACAATTGAAGTCTATTTCTATTGGGGAAAAAAAGAGAGTATTGCCTTGACTACTGTTGCTAAATCAGCAGTATATCCAACTAATGAAATATTAACATTTTTAAACTCATTAAAGATAAAACCAGATAAATCAAATTTGGTTCAGAATAATTACATTGACCCTTTTGAAATAGTTGTTTTCCGTGATGATAAGTACCCTTTTGCTATCAACTATCCTTCAACATGGACTAAAATCACACCATCTTTTCCCGAAACCAGGATAAAAGCAATAGTTGAAAATGCAGACTTTAGCGTAACAACAGTTTGTAGTGAAGAGGCAAGAACATTTACTAATGAAGAATTTATTAATGGAGTTTTTAATAATTCAGAGTTAATAAAACAATTAATAAGCAAAGACATACCCAACACTAAAGTAATTTCTAGGAAGAAGATATTTCTGAACAATCGTTTGGCATTACAAATATCAGGAGAAGGAGTTCATAAAAACTTGGAAGATGTAGAAACTTACAAAATAATGCAGATAGTCACTTTACATAAAGGATGCACTTATTTGTTATCATTTAGGTCAGAAAAGAAATTCTTTGATTCACATTTATCAACTTTTCAATTTATTGCATCTAGTTTCGTAATTAGAAATCAGTAAACTTCACCTACAACATAATACTTACATAAGCACCATTTTGCTTCAAATCAATACCATAACTATTCATCGCTTATAATTACTCAAAAACAATTTGTTTTCCTGCTCAATCAAACCTAATTTAACGCAGTCAAGCCAATAAATTCTGCTATTAGCCTACAGAATTTATTTCTATAACTTTAAATAACAAACCAAGTAGTAATGACACGGAGTAATTTTATTTGTCAAACATTTATTAATAAGGATTTGGAATTCCCGACGAGTTTCTCTGCCTTATTTGATTACCCGCAAAATTTCTGCGACGCTCCAGGCTTGAGCGAAGCATCCGCGTGGTTCGTGCGGTTGATTCCCGTCAAAGATTTCGGAGATTTGTCCGATTCCTTCTTCGCGTAAATGCGTTTCAAAACCTTCTAAAATTTTCTCGACATATTGCCTGTGTTTGCGTCCTTTCGGGTAAGTTTTTTCGAGTGATTTAATAAATGCTCCCATCAGCCAAGCCCAGACCGTGCCTTGATGATAAGCCGAATCGCGTTTGTATGGATCGCCGATATAAATTCCCTGATACTGCGGATTGTCGGGCGAGAGCGACCGCAAACCGACTGGTGTAAATAATTCCCGTTCAACTTTCTGCACGATCTTTTTTGCACGGAACATACTGAGCATCGAATATTTCAAACTCACGGCAAAAATCTGATTCGGTCTGACAGATTTATCCTTTTCATCTTCATTTATTACATCATAGAGATATTCTTCATCAGCATTCCAAAATTCTTTGTTAAAAGATTTTTTCGCGGTTTTTGCCATTTCCTGATATTGATGTTTCCCGTCTTTATCGCGGAATTTCTTGGCGAAATCCTCCATTATTTTCAAAGCGTTATACCAAAGTGCCTGAATCTCAACGGGTTTTCCGATTCGCGGCGTGAAAACTTCATCGCCGTATTTCGCATCCATCCAGGTTAATTGCAACCCTTCTTCGCCAGCGTATAAAAGTCCGTCCTCATCCATTTTTATATTGAAACGAGTTCCGCGTCTGTGCCAGTAGATTATTTCGACGAGTTTTTCGTAAAGTTCAGTTTGGACAAAATCGTAATCTTCAGTTTTTTCGACAAATGCCCGAATTGCTTCAAAATACCAAAGCGTTGCGTCAACCGTGTTGTATTCAGGCGTTTCGCCTTCGTCCGGGAAACGATTCGGGATCATTCCTTTGGAAATATGTTTTGAGTATTCACGCAAGATATTTTTGGCGATGCCTTCGCGGTTTGTCGCAAGCGTTAAACCATTTAGAGCGATCATCGTATCGCGTCCCCAATCGGAAAACCACGGATAACCGGCAAGAATCGTTTCGCCGTTCCCGCGTTTAACGATAAATTGATCGGCGGCTAAAACAAGTTGTTTTGTAAAATCGTCTTCCGCGTTGGCGATCTTGATTAAATCTTCACGTCTGGCGATTTCTTTTTGCTCAAATTCATCCGCATTGGCGTAATTTTGCTGTTCGGTGGAAACGATAATTGTTGCGGTTCTTCTCAAATCGAAATTGAGCGTAAAAGGCTGAAACAAATCTTCGCTAGAATCAAACCCCCGACTTCTTTCGAGTGCATATTCAAAGTTCCGATACCAATAACCCGTTTTGGTAATTGCCAGAGAATTGTGATTAAAAAAAAGTTCGGGGGTTTGAGCAAAAGGATTTACCAAAACGCAATTTTTCGTTGCCGCATATTCAGCGTTTATCTCGGAAGTTTCGTGCTGCAATTGATGATAACCGACAAACGCGAGAAGCGGCTTGACCTCCAGCCAAACGTCCGCTTCTTTGCCCGCAACTTTTGATTTCACACGCCAGCGGCAAACGGTTGTGTTTCGTCCGTGAGCCATAAAAATCTTGCGTTCGATTTCAATCCCGTTTATTTCAAACGTCCAAACGGGAAAAGGATTTAGCTCAAAAGATTTAAGATACCGAAACCCTTTCGGATGAATCGCATTTGTATATTGATTTGCGGAAAGCTCAAAAACTTCGCCGTCAATCGTCAAAACTTCCTCAAACTTTGAAAGCATCGTAACCCGTCCGAGCGGCGGACGAGTCGCAGCGGTCAAAATCCCGTGATAACGCCGCGTATTCGCACCCGAAACCGTCCCGCAAGAAAAACCGCCGATGCCGTTCGTCTCAAGCCATTCGAGTTGGTTGGATTTTGAAAAGTCTTTACAAATTTCCGATTCAAATTTAATCATCCCAATAAACCTTGTAATAAAAAGAGTTATTCAAAAATATCACAAAATGAATGGTTTTAGGAATGAAGATGATTTTAAGAAAAAATTTGCCCGCAAATAAACGCGAATGGACGCGAAAAAAGGGAGGGAAATTTAACCACAGATTAATACGGATAAATTATGATAAGAATAAAAAATCTGTTTAAATTTCTTTTCTAAAATCCGTATTTATCTGTGTGAATCCGTGGTTAATTTCTTTTCTTCCTCTTTCTTATTTTTCGCGTCCATTCGCGTTTATTCGCGGGTAAAACTCTTATTCTTAGATTACATTACTTCATCGGATTTCCATCTTTATCAAGCATTATCACTTCGCCGTAATTTAATTCGCGGACACCTTTTTCGATCTTGTCCAAGTCGCCGACGATGATCCAGATGATTTCATCGGGGCGGACAAATTTGCGTCCGGCGGTGGCAAGTTCGGTTTCGGTTAGCTTTCGCATATTTGATCCGTAATTTGCCCAATAATTGTCGGGTAAATTATAAGTAACCAAATCAATTACCGCTGAATCTAGTGCGGAAAGTGTTTCAAATCTTCCGGGCAGGCGAAGCGTCATATTTCGCATAATACTTTGAAAATCATCTCCCGAAATGGGGCGTCTGCCGGACACATCGCGGATTTCTTTGATGACTTCCATCATTGATTCCTTGGTTTTATCGGTTTGCACGGGAGCAATGACGTAAAACGCACGTTGTCCGCGAGCATCACGAATGCCGCCGCCTGTTCCATAACTCCAATGTTTGTCGAGCCGCAGATTTCTATTCAGACGCGAGGTGCTCATTCCGCCGAAATTTCGGAATAGCGGTTCGCCCGCTAAGTCTTCCGTCATTCCGCTCGCTTCGGAAATGTGAGCCGCCATAATCGTTGACTGAGCCGCATCGGGTTTGTCGATCAGATAGATTTTTTTGCCCGGTGTTTTGGCAACGGTTGTCAGATTTTTCTTCGGCGAAGTTCCGGCTTGCCAACCGCCGAACGCAGATTCGAGCATTGGCAGAACTTTTGCAAGCGTCGTATCGCCCGTCACGATCACGGTTGAACTTCCGGGTTTGAACCAGTCAGAATGCCATTTCATTAAATCTTCACGCGAAAGACCTTCGACGGTTTTAACAAATCCAGAAGCTGGTTTGCCGTAAGCGTGATTCATTCCGTAAAGAATAGTCGGCATCACGCGAAAAGCCATCGAATTCGGAGTCGCTTTTTCCTGTCCGATATTTGCTAAACGGCGTTGTTTTTGAATGTCAAATTTATCAGCCGGAAATGCCGGATTCAAAACAACATCCGCCATTAATGACAACGACGGCTGTAATTTCTCGGAAGTCGCTTGCAGACGCACAAATGATAAATCAAGTCCGCTGGAAGTCGAAAGATTCGCACCCAACATATCGAGTTGGTCTGAGATTTGAAAAGCATTTCGCGTTTTTGTTCCTTCGTCCAAAAGATCCATCGTCAGCGTGGCAAGTCCGGCTTTTTCGACCGAATCGGAAGCTGCACCTGCGTCAACTGCCAAAGTTACATTTACAATCGGTGCGGAATGTCTTTCGAGCAATAACACATTCAAACCATTCTTTAATTTCGCCCGTTGAATTTTAGGAAATGTGATTTCAGGTGCTTCGCCCATTGACGGAACTTTACTGCGGTCAATTGCCGTTTTTTCAGGCGAAAGACGCGGTGCGGGTTTGACGAGCATTGTGTAATGATTGTTTTTCAACCATTTATTTGCAGTCGCTTTGACCTCCGCAGGCGTGGTTTTTGCCATTATTTCGAGTTTGTTCAAATAGCTTTCGGTGTCGCCGCCGTAAGTTTGGCTTTCCGCTAAAATATCGGAGCGTCCGCCGAATCCGCCGAGCCGTTCACTTCCACGCAAAAATCCCGCTAAATTGCGATTTTGATACCTTTGCAAATCGTCTGCCGAAACGCCGTTTTGCAGCAATTCGTTAATAACCGCATCCATTTCGCGTTCGGCAACTTTTGGATCAACGCCGTCTTTTAATGTTACCGAGACAATAAATGTGCTTGCTAATTCGCCATCATTTACAAAGGTTGAAACATCAGTTGCCAGTTCTTTTTCATAAACTAAACGGCGGTCTAATTTCGCACTTTTTGAACCGGAAAGAATATTCGCAAACAGGCTCAAATGCTGAACTTCTTTATCTTTCCAAGCCGGAGCATGCCAGACGCGGTAAATACGATTTTGCGGAACGCGGTCTTCCATTTCATCTCTAATATCTCTGTCTAATTTTGGAATCCATTCCTCGGTTCGCGGCAGCGGCGGTCCCGGTTTGATGTCGCCGAAATATTTCGTGACAAGTTCGAGAGCCTTTTCGGGCGAAATATCTCCGGCGAGCGAAATAACGGCATTACTTGGACCGTAATATGTTTCATACCATTCCTTAATATCCGCCAAAGAAGCCGCGTTCAAATCTTCCATACTTCCGATGGTTGACCACGAATACGGGTGCGAATACGGATAAACTTTTTCGCTGATCTCGCTGAAAACTTGTCCGTAAGGTCGGTTTTGTCCCTGCCGTTTTTCATTTTGCACAACGCCGCGTTCGCGTTCGAGCATTTCTTTTGAAATGTAATTTCCTAAGAAACCCATTCGGTCGGCTTCAAGGAAAAGTGTTTTTTCGAGTGCCGAAACGGGAACATCTTCAAAAAAGTTCGTCCGATCCGTGTTCGTTGTTCCGTTTCGATTGTTCGCCCCGAGATCGTCCATCGCTTCACGAAAGCCGAACGGATGATTTTCCGAACCATTAAAAAAGAAATGTTCAAAAAGATGTGCAAACCCCGTTTTCCCGCGTTGTTCGTTCCGCGAACCGACGTGATACCACATATTTACACCGACAATCGGCACGCTTTTATCTTCGTGAACGATCAGCGTTAAGCCGTTTTTTAACACAAACTTTTTATGCTTGATGCGGTATTGCTCACGATCAAAAGGAACTTGTGCGGAAATTACGGATGCAAACAAACTTAGTAAAATGATAGATAGAAATAGACGCATATTTTCTTTGAATCCTCTGTGTTTTTGAAATTGTAAAATTAGAAGTTAATACATTTTACGCTATTTTGCGGGAAATGTTTAATAAAATGGAAAACTATATTCTTATGAATTGACGTCGTGCTTTAGCCGACGGAAAGATTGAACAGAGACAATCGGCTTTAGCCAAACAAAAATAAAAGCAAATTCCTTATTACTTCAGCTGAAGCTAATAGGATGATTGATTATTTTATTAGATTTTGGCTAAAGCCGATAAATTTATATTCAAATAAGTCCGTCGGCTAAAGCACGACGGCAATTCATAAATCAAATCTTATTTTTCCTTCGCCTTTATTTGTTATTCGCGGGCAAACTCTTTTCCCAAAAGTGCGAAACTATAAAGGTTTTGATATTCTATTCCGTTAATTTAGAAAGTTTTAATATCAACATATTTTATGAATCCAGAGAATATCAGAAATTTTTCGATCATCGCCCATATTGACCACGGCAAATCTACGCTTGCCGACCGCATTTTGCAGAAGACAAACGCCGTCAGCGAACGTGATATGGAAGACCAATTATTAGACAATATGGACTTGGAACGCGAACGCGGAATCACGATAAAATCCCACGCCGTCCGTTTAGATTACACAGCAAAAGACGGACAGCAATATATTTTGAATTTGATTGACACGCCCGGTCACGTTGATTTTTCGTATGAAGTTTCGCGTTCACTTTCGGCTTGTGAAGGGGCTTTGTTAATTGTTGACGCTTCGCAGGGCGTTGAGGCACAGACGCTGGCGAATACTTATTTAGCGATTGAAAATAATCTCGAACTTATTCCCGTTCTCAACAAAATTGATCTGCCGTCCGCCGAACCCGATAGAATTATCGAACAAATCGAAAATGTCATCGGACTTTCAACCGACAACGCTGTGCTTGCAAGTGCGAAAACGGGCGAAGGAATTGACGAAATTTTAGAAGCGATTGTCCGCGACATTCCCGCACCGAAAGGCGAAAAGGATGCACCTTTAAAAGCTCTCATATTTGATAGTTGGTATGATTCATATCGCGGCGTAATCGCTCTGTTTCGTGTGATCGAAGGGACGATCAAAAAAGGAACGAAAATAAAATTTTTTAACACGGGACGCGAGTATCAGGTCGAAACTCTCGGCGTAAATCGTCCTGCACCAACACCGACAAATGAATTAAGCGTCGGCGAAGTCGGATTTATGACGGCTTCGATTAAAACTCTGGCAGATGTGCAGATCGGCGATACGATCACCGAGGCGGCTAATCCAACGACAAAACCTTTTCCCGGTTTTAAAGAGATCAAGCCGATGGTTTTCTCGGGACTTTATCCGACCGATTCTGCCCGCTACGAAGATTTGCGTGATGCGATGGATAAACTCCGCTTAAACGACGCATCATTTTTCTTTGAACCCGAATCTTCAACCGCCCTTG
>JALZKH010000147.1 GCA_030859345.1 Acidobacteriota bacterium
TCGCCCGAAAATTAGTCGGTCAAAGCACCGACTACCACGAATTTTCTAAGAACAAAGAACTGTCGCCCTTTCAGGGCTAATAAGGAAACCCACGCTGCAAGCAGACGGGGAATTCTTTTAGATTAAACGAGTTATTTTATAGAATTCGATTAATTCAAAAGATTATAGTATTTGAATAAATAAATAAAATGTAATAAGAAGGTAAAATTATATTTAAAAAATAAATATTTATCGGAACTTTTATTTTTCGCATTCGTAAAAACCAATTGACAGAGCAAAATCAAATGTTTTGTCGGTTTTTTGAAGCTATCGCTTGGAGATGAAATAATTTGGAGGCATTAAAGACAAAAGCAGTCGAAACGGGTGAGGAACTCGTCAGGCGTTGCCGTGCCGGAGACGGTGCGGCGTGGGAGGAAATTGTAACGACTTACTCCCGTAGAATCTTTAATCTTGCATACAGATTTACATCGAATATCCAAGCGGCAGAAGATTTAACGCAGGAAGTTTTTGTCAGAGTTTATAACACGCTTGAGCAATTTGATTCCAAGCAAGGGCATTTGTCGAATTGGCTGATGCGTCTGGCAAGAAATTTGATAATTGACGATTATCGCAAGCGGCAGCGAAATCCGCAAAACTCGATGGCGGACGATGTTGATAAACATATGTTTCATCTGAGAGCAGTCGGAACTTCGGCTCAAAAGGAGGTCGAGCGTCGGGAACTTGCACATCAGGTTCAGGAAGGAATTGACAAATTGCCCTCGGATTTGAAAACTTGCGTAATTTTGCGGGACATCGAAGAACTTTCTTATAAAGAGATCGTAGAAGTTCTCGACATTCCCGAAGGAACGGTGAAATCACGGATAAATCGCGGCAGGATCGAATTGGCAAAAATCCTGCGTCGAATGCGGGTTGTGCAAATTTAGGGGTAATTTAGAGTCTATAAAATAGGGAACTAAAATGAAAAAAATCTTATTACTTAGAAAGTTGGAAAAAGATTGAGTCATATAATATAAAGAGATTATTTTGTTATGAAATTTCAAGATGAAAAAGTAATCGGTTGTTCCGAATTTGAAGATAATCTGACAGACTATCTTGATAAAACTTTGGACAAACCAATAAACAAGTCTATGGCGGAACATGCTCTGAAATGTCCGCTGTGCCATACGCTTTTAAATGAAGTGAAGGACGCTCTTGAGATTTGCCGCGAAATTTCCACCCCGAATGCCTCTTTAACAAGTTTGGAAGCACGTATTCTTTCAATGACTATGCCGGAGACGGCGATGCCGTGCGAAGATTTTGAAGAACATCTGACAGATTATCTGGATGGATTTTTATCTGCACCTGTTTTTCACCGTTGGGAACGCCACGCCGTTCTCTGCGAAAAATGCACCGATCTGCCCGGAGCAGTTGTCCTCTCGATTGCCGCTTGCTACACATATAAAATGGAAGAAATCCCCGTCCCCGAAGGTTTAAATGCAAGCATTTTAGAGGCAACGATTGGAACGGCTGAAGCCGAAAAAGTAAAGGCATCGTGGGTTGGACAAGTTAAGGAATGGATTCGCGGAATTGAGCTGCCGATTTCCGTTCCACAACTTGCTCCGGTTGCAATGATGATTTTGTTTGTTGTTCTGATGTTCAGCCAAACCGCTCTGACCGGAAATTTTGGCGGAATGTATCGAAAGAGTTTTGAACTTGCCGAACAGACATATCAGCAAGGTGCGAATGTTGTAAAAGAAAATATATCAGTCAGAGAGAAAAAGTAAAAATGAATTGTAGTTATCATATTCAAAATGTAGCGGTCGTAAATTGCAACGGATGCGGGAAATCTCTGTGTCCGGCTTGCGACCATCGAATCAAGGGTTTTCCATTTTGTCAGGATTGTATCGTTGCAGGTGTTGATTTGCTTCGAAATAAACATCAGGCATTTTTTGTTCCAATCGTCAAAAAGCAAACATCCCCGATAATCGCAACATTTCTTTCATTTATTTGTCCCGGACTCGGAGCGGCATACAACGGTCAAACAACCAAATCTCTGGTTTATTTTGTTTTATTTGTCGGTCTGTTCCAAATGGCGATTTTAACGGGCGGCACGGCGATTTTCGTTTTGAGTTTCTTGGGAATGTGGCTTTTTGCCGCACTCGATTCGTGGCGGACGGCTCAATTAATTCGTGCCGGAGTTACCACAAATGATGCGGAGGATTTAATTGTTCAAAGATTTTCCGGCAATGCAAAACTCTGGGGAATTGTTTCGACCGTGATAGGGATTTCATTTCTGCTGCAATTATTTTTTAATATTCAAGTTCTGATGAGATTCGTTCTGCCCGTAATACTTATCGGTTTGGGAGCATATCTGCTCAGAGATTTTCTTTTTAACCGTAAAATTAGAGAAAAAAATTGGAGCGATTTTAATGACGCAAATAATTCTCCAAACTTTGCAGATAACATAGATAGGCGTAGTTTTGAAACTAATGATTTTGATATTTCAAATGATTATCCGACAAAAATTCGTGCAAAAAGTTGGAAAGAAAGATAAGTTTTTTAGTATGATAGAAAAAGGACGGCGTTAATCGTTTACGATTTAAGTTAGTTTATGGTAGAATTAAAGTAATGAGAGGTTTTAGTATTATGCCGAATTGGTTAAAAACCGCAGGAAAATGGGGCGGTATTTTTGTTATTTCAGTCTTAGCAATTTTAACGGTTACATTATTGGTCAACCCCGACTTTGGCTCAGGATTTGCCGTACAGAGTGAGAGCGGATGGGGAACTATCTTCGCAATACTTACTTTGATAATTACATTATTAAAGCAAGTTATTGCTTTTATAGGTTTTTTAACGACAGCTATCAAAGTTTTAGTCTTTCTGGTTTTTGCCGCGATTTTCCTTTTCGTCGGAATGTTGGTTTTGCGAACTTGGAATTCAAACCGCAGTAAAAAAGAATAACTTTTTAAATAACTCTCTAATACGATTATTCTGACAACCACTTAAAACTTATTACAATTTGCTTTAAGTGGTTATCTATGTTATTTATTATTCTTCAAACAAAATAGTAACCAATAATCATAAAAATATAATCCTTACTTTAAGACGTTTTTAAAATCTTTCTGAAAGGAATTGCGTTTTCATAAATTCATATTACAAATATCGGATACTATTTTGTGAGGAACAAAATTAATAAGGAGCTATACTTAGCTAATGCAAAAAAATAACAGTAATTATACATTTCTTTTATCACATACGACCAAAGACAAAATTTATATTCGCAGATTTGAAATTTCAAAAAAATTATTACATTCATCAGCCGTCAGTTTAATTTTATGTTTAGGAATTGCATCATTTGGTATCTTCGGATTATTCAATGATAATTCCAATGTTCTGGCATCTTCCAAAACCGACAGTTCGACCCAAAAAGTAAAACAAACCGAAGAATTTCCTATCGAACAAACACAACGCTTTAATTATGACCGCCCGGAAAGTTCAGACGAATACTCAATAAACAGCGGCGGACCGACCGCAGGTTCATATCAATTTCAATTAGCAACGGTAAGTTCAGACTCGAATGATAGTGCTTTAGAAAAAAGACTCCAAGGTATTGAATCAAACAGTAATCCGCAATTTCTGCCGACCATTTGGTCTCATCTTGGAAAGATCAATAATGAATACGGCTTTCGTCGCAATCCTTTTGGCGGACGCTCTTATGAATTCCACGCGGGAATGGACATTGACGGCAACAGAGGCGATATGATCGTCGCCCCGGCAAACGCTATTGTTAAAAAAGCCGGATGGCAAGGCGGTTACGGTTATATGATCGAACTAGATCACGGCAACGGTTTAACAACCCGCTTTGGACATCTTTCCAGAATTGAGGTAAATGAAGGCGAAATGATTCAGCGAGGTCAATTAATGGGTTTAATCGGTTCAACCGGACGCTCAACCGGACCGCATCTGCATTATGAATTACGGCTTGATAATAAACCGATCAATCCGAGAAGATTTTTACCGCCCCAGCCGAATGAAATCAGGAATTAACCTAAAATTAAAAAGATGAGCTAAGGTTAGCTCATCTTTTTAATTTTAGATAGTTTTAATCTTTCAATACGCAAGTTTTATATATCTCATTCCTTTCTGAATTACTCTTTGACGGCGAACTACACGTTTTGGATTTTTTTTAGGATTAAAAATATTTAGCGGGCTCGGAATCATTGCCGACAAATAAGCGGCTTCGGCTGGCGTTAGATTTGAAGCGGATTTTTTGAAATAATGACGCGAAGCGGCTTCCGCACCGTAAATTCCGTCGCCCCATTCAATGACATTCAAATAAATTTCCAGAATCCTTTTTTTGCTCAATTCCTTTTCCAAAAAATATGTAATTGCGGCTTCTCTTCCCTTTCTCAAGAACGAGCGTTCTTCCGATAAATAAAGGTTTTTAGCAAGCTGTTGTGTGATCGTCGAAGCACCACGCTTAAATTTCGGCATCGGCGGAATCCAGTCATCGGGATTATAATCACCTTCTTTTTTCGCCTCACTTTCGCCTTCCCTTTTCGCTTCGTCCCAAGCCTTGTTGATCGCATCCCAATCAAAACCGTCGTGTTCAAAATATCTCGCATCTTCACCCGCCAAAACAGCTCTTTGTAAATTCGGCGAAATCTGTCCAATCGGCTGCCAATACATATTTTTTGTCGGCGTTTTCCCTTCCCCCTGAGTTTCACGGATTCGATATTCAATCAAAGAAGTCGTCGTCGGATTTTCATTACGGAGTTTTGAAATATTCGGAAAAGTAAAATACTCAAACGCCAGCCAGACGGCGATTGCTCCAACCAATATAAAAAATAAAACTTTTGTCCAATACCACATAAGAAGTCGGCAGAACTTTGCTTGCCAATACATCTAATAACTTATCATATTTTTACGTAAACTTTGTATTTTCGGTTTAATAAAACGCAGAATAGTAGGTTTTCTCTTAACTGCTAACTGCCGCTGCCGACTGCCGACTTTTCCCGATCATATTCCCAACAATTTTCCCTGAACTTATTACACCGGGAAGTCCTGCTCCCGGATGAGTTCCTGCACCGACAAAATAAAGATTCGGAATGTCCTCACTCAAATTGTGCGGGCGAAGCCAAGCCGATTGCAAGAGCGTCGGTTCAACGGAAAACGCCGAGCCTAGGTAGCTATTCAAAGTTCCCTCGAAATGAAGCGGATCAATATAATGCTCGGAAATTATATGCTTTCTCAAATCGGGTAAATAATGTTTTTCCAGATACTCGTAAATCCTCTGTTTATAAAGTTCAGCTTGTTTTTTCCAATCAATATCGGCTTCCAAATGCGGCACGGGCAAAAGAACATACCAACAATCGCAGCCTTCGGGAGCAAGACTTTGATCGGTTGCTGTCGGACGATGTAAATACAAAGAAAAATCTTTTGCCAGTGTTTTATCTACAAAGATTTCATCAAGTAATTCTCTATATCTGTTTCCAAGAAGAATTTCGTGATGGGCAATATTTTCGTATTTTTTATCAGTGCCAAAATAAATTACGAAGAGCGACATCGAATAAGTCATAGATTTAACTTTTTTGTCTGTATATTTTTTCCTGAACTTTTTATTTATAAGATTTAAGTAAGTCCACGCAACGTCAGCGTTTGAAACAACCGCATCTGCTTCGAGGATTTCCCCCGTTTTCATTTTCACACCTTTGGCACATTTTGTATTTTCATCAATCAGAATTTCTCCAACTTCCGCTTCGAGAAATATCTGTCCGCCGATGTCCAAAAATAAATTTCCCAAAGCCTTTACCAAAGCACCTGTTCCACCCATCGCATACCACACACCGAACTTTTGTTCGAGTTCGTGAATCATTGCATAAATGGAAGTTGCCGTAAAAGGATTTCCACCAATTAAAAGCGGATGAAAACTAAATGCTTCACGCAATTTTTCGTCTTTGAAAAATTTTGACGCAAATTGATAAACCGAACGATCCGAACGGAGCTTTATCATCTGTGGAATAACTTTCGCCATATCCCAAACACTGGTAAAAGGTCGGTCAATAAGTTCAAATCCAACCCGATAAATCTCACTTAATTCTTTTTTGAAATCTTTATAACCATTTAGATCGGCAGGATTTATCTTCGAGATTTGTTTAGTAAGATTTTCTTTGTCGTCATTATAATTAAAAACCGTGCCGTCTTCCCATCGTATATTATAAAACGGATCAATTTTGACCAAATTAACATAATCGTCGGTTTTTTTTCCTGCGAGTGTAAATAATTCATCAATTAACCACGGAGCAGTAATAATCGTCGGACCGCCGTCAAATTTAAATCCGTCTTGTTCATAAACATAAGCACGACCGCCGATTTTGTCGCGTTTTTCAAGAATAGTTACCTGATGACCTTGTGCCTGCAAACGAATAGCCGCCGAAAGTCCGCCGAATCCGCTTCCTATTGTAATAATTTTCATTTAATTCTTCTTTAGAGAGATCAACTTATAAGTTATAAACTCTTAGCAGTTTGAAATCTGTCTTTTTCAATTCCGTAAAATACTTTTTTAACCGCACGAATTGTGTTGCAGTGAATTTCGACCGTATCTTTTATATCTTTTGCATAACCTCCGCTCATCACCGTTACAACCGGAATATCTTCAGATTTTGCAAAGTCTAAAACGATCTCATCACGTTTTTGTAAACCGTCCATCGTTAAATTTAATCTGCCTAGTTTGTCTTTTTCATACGGATCAGCACCGCCCAGATAAAAAATTAAATCAGGATTATGCTGAATAATCTCTCTGTGCATCGCTTCACTTAAAATTTCGTGATATTCAGCGTCGCCTGTGCCGTCGGCGAGTTCAATGTCGAGATTTGAAATTTCTTTTTGAAGTGGATAATTTTTCGCTCCATGCATTGAAAATGTAAAAATTTCTTCTTCCTCTTTAAAGATAAAAGCCGTTCCATTTCCCTGATGAACATCGCAATCCACGATTAAAAATCTTTGTCCCTGGCGTTCTCTCTGCAAAACTCTAATCGCAACGGCAACATCATTTAGTACGCAAAAACCTTCGCCTCTGTCAGCAAATGCGTGATGCGTTCCACCGGCTAGGTTTGATGAGACTCCATTCTTTAATGCCGATTTAGCCGCATTAAATGTTCCCGAAACTGCTAAAAGTGTCCGCCTGACAAGCGATTCCGACCAAGGAAGTCCGAGTCTGCGGACTTCGCTTTTAGTCAAACTTCCATTTATTAGCCGTGTTAAATAATCTTCCGTATGAACTAATCTTAGATCTTCAATTTCCGCTAATTCCGGTTCAATAACTTCCGACGGAAGCAAAGTTCCTTCTGCAAGCAGGATGTTACGTGCAAGTTCAAACTTTTTAATTGGAAAAACGTGGTCTTCGCCAATATCTGCGTAATAATTTGGTGAATAAAAAAGACGATAATTGGTCATTAATTAAATTCTAAATGAACAAATCCAAAATCTAAAATCTAAAACATAAAATCTGTCTTTAAAAGAGTGGTGCGGCTTATGTTCGGGAAACATAAACCGCTAATTTGGCGGAAGGCATAAACTGTAGGCAAAGCGGAGTGGATAGGCAAAAGGCGGATTGTATTGGGCAGGTTTAATGTGCTAAAGAACAAACTCTCCGCATTTATTTAGTTCATCGGCACAAGAATTTTTTCATTCGGACGACTCATACCGATTTTGCGTGCTTCGCGTTCAATCGTGCGTGGATCGTGTATCAGGTTTTGTATTTCTTCCTGCAAAACCAGATTTCCGTCTGTCAAATTTTCAATTTCAGCATTAAGTTGACTGTGTTGGGCGGCTTCAGTTCTCATTTCCGAGAAGGCTCTAAAATTAATTGCCAAACACATCATAAAAGTTATTAAGACAATGACTGTGAAAACAAACCAATCTGGAGTTTTATTATTACTTTTGTTATGTCGATCTGTTTTTTGGCGTTTTTTTTTCGTCATCGAAACAGTTGTTAAATCATCCCAGTAAGTAATTGCGACCTTGTTCAAGCAGTACCTCCAACTCTTGTTTATTTTCAGTTTCAGCGTAAATTCTAACCATCGGCTCTGTTCCTGACGGACGCATCAGCATCCAACTGCCGTCTGCGAATAGAAATTTTACGCCATCCATACGATTTATATTTTCAATCTTACGATCACCAATTTTATCAGGATCGCGGGACAGGATTTCCTGTAAGTTTCGGGTAATTTCATCAGTTAATCGGACTCCGATTCTGCCTGATTCGAGTGTTCCGATGCGGCTTGTTAGTTCGCTTAACTGTTCGGTTAAACTTTTTCCGCGTGCGGCAACTGCTTCTGCCGCTAAAAGACAAGCTAAGATACCGTCTTTTTCGGGGTAATGCCCTCTGATTGAAAGACCGGCGGATTCCTCTCCGCCTAAAACTATTTCGTCTTTGTTTATCAATTCGCCGATGAATTTGAATCCAACAGGCGTTTCGTAAAGTTTTACTCCGTGATATTTCGCTACTCTGTCAACTAAATTCGTTGTCGCCACGGAGCGTGCAATTCCTTTCGTCCAGCCTCTGCTTTCGATCAGATAATCCGATAAAATGATTATTAATTGATTGGGCGAAATCATCTCGCCGTTTGAATCAATTACACCGAATCTGTCGCCGTCGCCATCGGTTGAAAGTCCGAGTGTCAGATTATTTTCTTTGACCTTTTTAATAAGCCCCTGAAGTTGTTTCTCTCCCGGTTCGGGCGACATTCCCTCGAATGTTACATCCCGCCAATCGTGGAGTGTTTCAACTTCTAAGCCTATGTCGCGTAAAGATTTATCTAAATATCCGCGACCCGTTCCCCAAAGTGCATCGTAAGCATATTTGCCATTTGCCTCTTTGATTACGTCAAAGTTTATTTTAGTTTTCAAATCGTCCAAGTAATCGGGACGTGCATCAAATCTCTCTATTTTGCCGCCGTCTGCATCTTCAACATTCGGCAGGTTTTCGATTAAGTTTTCAATTTGCTCCGTAATTTCCGGTAACGCTGGAGCTCCATCTGAAGTTGAAAATTTAATTCCTTGATATTCGGGCGGATTGTGCGAAGCCGTAAAATTCATTCCGCCAACCGCTTTGTTATGTCTGATCGTATGCGAAATCGTTGGCGTTGGTGTCGGATTCTCGCAAAGTAGAACTCGAAAACCTTTGTTCTTGGCAATACCTGCCGCTACTTCGGAGAATTTCTCTCCCATAAACCGCGAATCGTGTCCGACAACTAAAGTTGCTCCTTCGTCTGAACTTTCTTTCAAATAACTGCAAATCGCTTCGGTTACAAGTTTCACCTTTTCAAAAGTGAAATCATCGGCTATAATTGCTCTCCAACCCGATGTTCCAAATCGTATTGACATATTTTAATTAATACTTTTTTGTGAAATTTTACCGTTTTAAATCAAAACAAATATAATAAGCAATTTTGTTTTAGACTTTTAACTTTTTGCTTTTTAAGACTTTTAATTGCTTTTTCCTAAAAGTTGATGTGAATTTATCATAATAAATTATTTTCTGTAAAGTTTTTTTATTTAGTGACTAAACCCTTATTCCATAATTACTTGTATGAATTTCCTCAAGTAGTGGCTCAAATAACTGCTTAAAGGTGAACGTATAGTGAACATAATTCCAATTTGTTTAATATGTTTTTAATTTGCCCATAATTATTACTTTTTAGTGATTAGACCTGTGAAAAACTTTAAACTAACGCTTAAACCATTTTGTCTGTATTTTCTACTTCTTACAATTTGATTATTCCATAAATTTATAACACCTAAAACTTTGTGTGTCGTTTTGACCAATTACATAACAATATTCATATATGTATCTTTAAAACACAAAAGTAAATGCTCCAATTTCCTCAATTAACTACATAACCATAGCTAAATCAACAAATTAACGATTCAAAATGTTTGGCATAGCTGTTGCTATTAAATATAGTTTGATAACTCAAAGTGTTTTTCTGCACAAATTAATTTATTTATATTCAATTTGGAAATAATTTGCGAAATATATCAGCAAATTAATGTGTATGAAAAACAATGTTACTCATAAAATACATTTATTAAGGTTTTATTTACTGGAGAATATAAAATATGCGACCAATTAAACATTTTGAAAAAGGATTGACATACATCGCTAAAGGAGCTTTTGGTGCGATACGTTCGGTCAATCAGTATAAGCCCAACGAATCATTTGTTCCGAAGTGGTCAGATAAACCGCTTTTGAAATCGTGGCAAAAAACGAAGCCGACACTTGGCTATCCGAGAAAAACAGATTCGCTCTGTCCGAACTGTGTGATCGAAGCACGTGAAGAAATTTTAAGCGGCGAAAAGGAAGTTGATATTTTAATCAACGAAAAAGTCGGTGAGATCAAAGCTGAGATAATCGAACGTGACGGCGAAATCTGGATGATCAAAGATTGCCCGAAACACGGACACTTTGAAGACTTGATGGCGATTGATTCTAAGTTTTTGACACACATCGAGAATAACTTTCCCGGACGTGATATTCGTTCACACAATGATGAAGAATTACATAATCACGGTTCGTCAACAATCAAATACGGACGCGGTGCGGTTTTGACGGTTGATCTGACAAACCGTTGCAATATGATGTGCGACCCTTGTTTTATGGACGCAAACCAAGTTGGATTCGTTCACGAACTTTCGATGGAAGACGTGAAAGAAATCTTGGATAACGCTATTTCGATCAAACCGCGTCGTCAAATGTCAGTTCAGTATTCGGGCGGAGAACCGACACTTTCCCCGCATTTCCTGGAGTCTATCCGTTATGCACGTAAAGTCGGTTATAACTCGGTTCAAGCGGCAACAAACGGAATCGAATTCGCCAAGTCGAAAGAATTCTGTCGTGAAGCTGCTGAAGCTGGTTTAAGATTTGTTTATTTGCAGTTTGACGGAATCGGAAACGACGCAAACTCACACAGACAAGTTGGAAACCTTTTCGATGTTAAACTAAGAGCTATCAACAACTTGCACGAAGCAGGCGTTGATATTGTGTTGGTTACAACTCTCGTCAACGGCATCAATAATGACCAAGTTGGAACAATTGTCAGATTCGCATTGGATAATCCGAAGAAAATCTCATTTGTGTCATTTCAACCCGTTTCGTTCACAGGTCGTGACGAACACATTACAGAAAAACGTCGTCTGCAACAGCGTTATACACTTTCGCACCTTGCACAAGACGTTCAAAAGCAAGTTGGAATTACAGAGCCGACACGCGATTGGTTTCCGCTTTCATTAATGGGAGCATTCGCAGACTTTGCCGATCTGGTTCACGGTGCAGAAGCCGAATGGGGACAAGTTTCCTGCGGCTGCCACCCGAATTGCGGTGTCGGAACTGCGGTAATGATCAACAAAGAAAATAAAGAAATGGCTCCTGTTCCACAGTTTTTGAACATTCCCGGACTCGTCGAAGATATGAAACATATTACCGACACGGCTCGCGGAAAATGGTTCTCAAATATGATGATGGGATTGGCATTGTTGAAAAACTACAATCCTTACGGAGCTCCAAAAAGTTTGACACTCGGCGGAATCTTCAAGAAATTCGATAAATCATTCGGTCTGTCGGGCAAAGATTACGGTAAAGTTGACGGCACAAGAACAGCCGAAGACATCGAAAAACGTCGTCAAGACCCCTGGAACTTCCTGTTTATCGCCGGAATGTGGTTTCAGGATTTGTTCCACTACGATTTCCGCAGAACTGAAATGTGTATCATTCCTTACGGAACACAGGAAGGCGAAATTTCCTTCTGTGCATACAATACGGGAATCGGTTGGAGAAACATCATCGAGCATATGCACCAGAATGCAACCGTCGCTCAATGGTATAAAGAACACGGTCGCCACGAAGTTTTCGCACGCGATAAAGAAGTTGCACTTGCAGCCGATGGTCACAACCTAAAGCTAAATGCCACTGATTTAGAGCGTCCGGACAAACCGGAAATGGAAGGACCAAAAACCGCCGCCGAAGAAATGCAGCAGATGAAAAAACTCTATAACCAAATGATTATGGAGAAAAACAACATCAAAGGTGAAAGCCTAGTGCAGATCGGCGGAATTGAACGTAAGAAGTAACTACGTTACAGAATAGTTTCCAATAAATAAAACCTTTAGTCTTGCAAGTTCAAATGAATTTGCAAGGCTTTTTTTCTGGTTGAGAGATATATTTAAAAATCTTTCAATTTGAAAGTTTTTTATGGTAAATTTAAGATACAAATCAAAAAAGTCTCAGGAGTTTTTATGTTTCTCAAAAAACTAATTTACCTTTGTTTATTATTTATTAGTATCTTTTTTCTCAGTTTACAAAATGTTTCAGCATGCTCCTGTGGACAAAAACCAACTGTTTTAGATTCATTTGAAAGTGCTGATTTGGTTGTCACAGCAAAAATTGTGTCAGTCAAAAAGTCAAAAGAAATAATAGTTAATGCTGATGATTCAAATGTTATTGAATCATCTAAATTGGTAGTTGAAAAAGTTTATAAAGGTGATATCAAAGTTGGTAAAGAAATAATTTTGGGACAAGGTAGTGGCTCGGACTGCATATTTGTTTTTAAGGAAAATTGGATTGGAGATAAAATGCTTCTTTATCTTGGAAAACCAACAAAGGGTCATCCATACTTCTCACAAGATGAAGATAAAAATATAGAACCAATGTATTATGTAAGTTTTTGTGGAAGATCAAATGGATTAGAAGCTGCAACAGACGACTTACTTTATCTAGATAATTTGGATAAAGTTCGCGGTAAAACAAGAGTTTCAGGAAAATTAGACGTATGGTTTAGTGAAGGTCCTAACTTTTCAAATATAGAAGTTAAGATAATTGGTAAAAATAAGACATATACTACAAAAACTGATAAAAATGGAGTTTATGAAATTTACGATTTACCGGCAGGACAATATTTAATCGAACCGCAAGTTTCCAAAGGGTGGAAAATAAGTGAATATATGTTGCAACATACTGCTAGTTATCCATATCCATATGGAGAAAAGCCTTTGGAATCAAAGTATCGAGCACCTTTCATTTTGCAACCAAATAAACACGCAGGAATGGATTTACTATATGAAATTGATAATGCTATTCGCGGAAAGATTTTATCTCCTATGGGAATGCCGATGAAGGGAGTATGTGTTAAAGCTGTTTCAACTGAATTAAAAGAGGGAGATTATCGGGGACGTTCTGATTGCACAAACGAAAAAGGTGAATATGAAATTAATGAAGTTTCACCAGGTAATTATATTCTTGTTGCAAACGATGACGGGAAAATAGATGGTGATGAGCCATTTGGAGTTGTGTTCTATCCTGGAGTGTCTGAGTTTAATAAAGCCGGCGTTGTTTCTATTAAGATTGGTCAATTTCTAGATGATGTGAGTATTCAAATCCCGCAAATTGCCGAACTAATTCAAGTAACCGGTAAACTTCTATATTCAGATGGAAAACCTGTTTCTAAAGAGTATGTTGAATTTAATCCGACAGAAACTGAAAAATTTGATGAATCCAGAACTAAAACTGATGAACAAGGAAATTTTTCAAGTAAATTAAAATTCGTTATTTTCGGACTACCCCGCAGCAAGCTGACGGGGCATTCGCCCGAAAATTAGTCGGTCAAAGCACCGACTACCACGAATTTTCTAAGAACAAAGAACTGTCGCCCTTT
>JALZKH010000148.1 GCA_030859345.1 Acidobacteriota bacterium
GCCCTGATCTCCACCGAACGCTTCGGTGCGCCGTCAAATATCGTCGGCGAAGATGTCATCCAAGGCGGCGAAGAAGACGAACTTCTAACGCTCTCGTCCGTCCATCAAGCAAAAGGCGCGGAATGGAAAGTCGTCTTTCTAATCTGGGCGGCGGAAGGCAAATTCCCGTCGCCGCGCTCGCTAAAAGAAATTGACAGCGAAGAAGAAGAACGCCGCCTCTGGTATGTCGCCTTAACTCGTGCAAAGGACGAACTCTATCTGACGTATCCGCTGATGATCGTTGACTACAACCGCCAAACCATCATCCAAAAACCTTCGAGATTCATCACCGAATGCCCGCCCGCTCTATTTGAAATCTGGAACTTAGAAGAAGAAGCACCAAACTTTGATGCACCGATTGAAATTGAGAATAAAGAGCAGGAGTTTTTGAATTGAAAAAGTTTCTTGTGTTTATTTAACATTTACCGTTAAAATCAATTTGTGAATTTTGAATGGGACGATGATAAAAATGAGAAAAACATTCGCAATCACGGTATAGATTTTAACGATGCTTGGCAGATTTTCGATGAGCCTATGCTAACGGAAATTGATAACCGTGAAAATTACGGCGAAGAACGATTTGTCGGAACAGGCTTCTTGATAAATTTTATTGTCGTCATCGTCTTTACAGAACCAAAAGAAAATACAATCCGCATTATTTCATTACGCGGAGCATTAAAATATGAACGAGAAAAATTCAGAAAAGCAATCACAGACCGATTGGGAGAAACTGGCGAAAATGAAAGACGAAGAAATTGACACTTCCGATATTCCGCCGCTTGATGAGAAGTTTTTTGCCAATGCCGAACTTCGTATGCCGAAAGATAAAGTCAGCATTTTGGTAAATGTTGACCAAGAAATTAGCGATTGGTATGAAGCACAAGGCGTTGAAGCTAAGAATTTAATGAGCGTTGCTCTAAGAATTTATGCGGAAGCACATCGAACAGAAACTCATCGCTAAGATTAAAATCTCTCTACATAATACTCGCTCACTTCAAACCTCTGCCGTCCCGTTCGGGACTTGGAAATCTTTATTAAATTTGTTCCCAGCCATAAATGGGCTGGGCTATTTTCTTTCGTCCGCTTTGCGGACTTTGGTTGATGATGAATGGCACGAGTTTTTAATTGAATTTCTCCTGCTCTGGCAACTTTTATTTGACTTCCAACACCAAACATTTTGCTTTCATAAATCCTTATTAAAATTGGTGGAAAAACAATGAAATATCGACTTCTTTTTCTCGCTGTTTTAACTCTCATTTTTATCTCGACAAGTTTTGCACAAACAACAGATTCCAAAGGTTTTATCATTGGTAGAATTACTGAACGCACGAGTGGTCAGCCGATTGCTGATGCAAAAATTAGTGTTGCGGGAAAAGGCGAAGTTGTGAGCGATGCGGATGGGAGATATTTGCTAGAGATTGAATCGGGAGTTTATCGGGTTGAGTTTTCAGCGGCGGGTTTTGCAGCGATTATTAAAAATCAGATCGGCGTAACGGGCAAGCGGAATACGGTTTTGGATGCTCAACTTGATATAACTGTCAGCGAAACGGTTGAGGTTCGGAGTGAGATTTTTGCGGAGAATTCGGAGCAGATCGTTAGTAATACGACGCTGAATCGTGAGGAAATTCGGCAGACTCCGGGAAGCGGCGGTGATCCTTTGCGGGTGATAAATTCTTTGCCTGCGGTGTCGGCGGCTTCGGGGGAATTTGCGGATTTGATCGTGCGTGGCGGGTCGGCGGAGGAAAATCTGACGTTTATTGATAACATTCCGTTGGCGGATTTTACATATTTTTCCGATAAATTCGACGGTGGACGCGGTGGACGGGCGGCTATCTTAGCTCCTGATATTTTTGAAACAGCGGATTTTTCGGCGGGCGGTTTCGGAGTTCGTTACGGCGATAAAATGTCTTCGGCGTTGGACATAAATTTGCGGGAAGCGAATCGTGAGAAGTTTCAAGGCGTTATATTTGCCGATTCGGGAACGGCGGGCGGGAGTCTTGATATTCCTTTTCCGAACAAAAAAGGAAGCTGGCTTTTTTCGGCACGGCGGAGTTATATTGATGTCGCTTTGGATTTTGCGGGAATTGCCGAGCAAGGAATTATCGGTTATCCGCGAACTTTTGATTTTACGAACAAAATGATTTACGACTTAACACCAAGCAATAAACTTTCCTTTACGCTTTTGAATTTCTTTGAAGATTTTGACCAGACGAGCGAACAAGCCCGAAATATTGACCGTCGCACGGATCGTTTTGAAACCCGACGAACTTCGCGGCGTTTAGTTTTCGGCACGACTTTGAGTTCGACCATCGGCGACAAAACGCTTGCACAGACGACTTTTTGGATAAATGGTTCGCACAACGACGGCTCTTTTGTATTGCCTTTCACAAACTTTCTGACTCGTTCGAGAGATTTGCGGGATTCACAAGTTGGTATAAAAGAAGAATTGACTTCTGCTATTTCAAATAAAGTTCAAATCTCTGTCGGCGGCGGTTTGATTTTTGACCAAGCAGATTATTTTACTTTTGAAAATTCGGGGCGTTTTGTAAGTCCTTTGGAAGAAGAATTTAATGCAATTCCAAGACAAAATCGTTTAGAACTCGACACGAAAACTTCGGCTTACGGTTACGCTCAAGCGACTTGGAATATTACACCGCGTTTTTCAATCACGCCCGGAATTCGGCTTGACCGTTACGGCATCACGGATAAAACTTTAGCAAGTCCGCGTTTCGGTGCAAGATTTGCCGCCACGCCAAAAATCACCCTGACATTCGCCAGCGGAATTTACCTCCAACCGCCGAGTCTTTTCATTTTATCACTGACACCAAATAACCGAAATTTACAAACGCAAACTGCGACACATTTCATCGGCGGAGTTGATTGGCTGCCGCGTGAAGATTTACGGGTGCGGTTTGAAGTATATCGAAAAAATTACAAAGATTTGGTCGTTCAACCGCTGCGTCCGACGGCGAATTTTGCTCCTGACGGAAATTATTTCAACACGGGCGAAGGCACAGCACAAGGTTTTGAAATCTCTTTACAAAAGGCTCTGACGGGATTTTTGTCGGGACAGGTTTCTTACGGTTTTATTGATTCAAAAAGGAAGTTTGAACAAAACGGTATTGAATTTCCATCCGATTTCGAGCGTCCGCATCAACTGACTTTGATCGGCATCACTAGATTTTACGGTTTCAACATCGCCGCCAAATACCGCATCGCTTCGGGTTTGCCATACACTAACAGAACAGCCGTCCGAGTATTTCCAAAATCACAATTTTTCACCCAACGCGTAGTTTCCGAACAAGACATCAATGCACTTCGCCTGCCGAATTTTGCAAGTCTTGATATTCGTGCCGAAAAGCGTTTCGAGTTTCGGCGTTTTTCCGTCGCACCTTATATTGATTATTTCAACATCACAAACCACAACAGCGTCGTGCAACCGAATTACGAATTTTTCAGACGAACTCCGCAATTTTTAAGCGAAAATCAACGCTTGCCGATCTTCGGTCTGCGTTTAGAATTTTAAGATTCTTTTTGCAAGATCAACTCGCAAGCCATTTTCCCCGACAGTAAAACGAGCGGCATTCCACCGCCCGGATGCGTTGTGCCACCGACAAAATATAGGTTTTCTATGTCCTTTGCCATATTCGGAATACGCATAAATGCGGAAAATATTCCGCTGGATGAAACACCGTAAATTGAACCTTTATTTGCACGGTATTTTTTCTCGAAATCTTCGGGCGTGATGATTTGCTCGAATTCGATTGATTTTTCCAAACCTTCCAAACCGAATTCTTCCAGTTTTTTGATTATCAAATTTCGGTAGTTTTCCTTTTCCTTTTCCCAATTCGTCGCCGAACTCGTGTAAGGTGCATTAATTAAAATGAATAGATTTTCGCAATTTTCCGGTGCTTGTGTTGCGTCGGTTCGTGAAGTTGCACAAATGTAAATTGTCGGATTTTTTGCGGGAGTTTTTGTTTCAAATATTGCTTCAAATTCCGCTTTATAATCGTCGGAGAAAAATATGTTGTGATGGGTGAGTTGGGTGAATTTTTTATTTGTGCCGAGCAATAAAACAAAACCGCTGCACGATGGTTCGATTTTTTCCAGTTTTTTATCGGTGTAAATTCGGCGTTCGTTTTTATCAATTAAATTTCGATAAGTTTCAATCGCATCGGCGTTTGTAATAACGAAATCGCTCATCAGAATTTCGCCGCTTTTTAATCGCACGCCTTTCGCTGTTTTATTTTCAATTATGATTTTTTCAACTTCCGTTTCAACCCGGAATTTCACGCCTAATTCAGTCGCCAATTTTCCCAACGCTTTTGGAATCTGATAAATTCCGCCCTTTACATACCAAGCTCCCAAACCGAATTCGACATAAGGAATTAGTGCGAAAGTTGCGGGAGTTATGTATGGCGATGAGCCGTTGTAAGTTGCAAAACGGTTGAAAAGCTGTTGCAGTTTTTCGGATTTGAAATATTGTTTATTGTGTGTGTCGAGAGTTTTTAGAGTCGAGATTTTTAATAAATCGGGTAGATATTTTGGTTTTAATAATTGTGGCAATTCATTAAGGCTTTTTGCCAGAAATGTTCGCTCAGCGATCTCATATTTTTGCTTTGAATCGGCAAGGTATTGTTGGAATCCTTTAACATCATTTGGTTCTAATTGTTCAACTTCTTCGAGTGTTTTTTCAACACTCTGTGAGGCATCAAAAACTGTTCTATCCGACCAAAAATAACGGCAAATCGGCTCAAGCGGTTTAATATCAAGATAATCCCCAATTTCTCTATCGCAAAATTTAAAAAGGTCTTCAAAAACATGCTTCATCGTAACAAGTGAAGCACCTGTATCGAATTTATAACCATCATTTTCGACAAAATTAACTTTGCCGCCAACAGTAGCGTTTTTTTCCAAAACAGTTACTTCAAATCCCGATTTTGCCAGACGGCATGCGGCTGACAATCCGCCCAAACCTGCTCCGATGATGATTATTTTTTTCACTTTATTAAATTCACAGGAAACAAATTCTTATTCCGAAGTTGGAATCTGATAAATTTCCTTCGCCGCCCGATCCGCCAAATCATTTCTGACAAGCAAATATAAATCAACGCCCGGACGCAGAGGATATGTGCCGACGTATTTGTAATGGGCGGCATATCGCGGAGCGAGTTCGGGTAGTTGGGCTTTTGATGCGACGACCATTTCGGCGGTGTTTGCATCAACAAACTGCCCGTGGAAATTAGCAAATTTGTAATCATTTAAATACCAGGGCATTGACCAGTAATCAGGCGAAACTATTTCAATCGTTGCTTCTTTTCCTTTACCGCTTTTTTCAGCGTAGCGTTCGATCTCTTTGATGAGGTCTAAAAATCCGCGTCTTGTGTGAGCATAGATATAGGGCATCGAATCGTCGTCGTATTTGACGAAGTTCATTTCGTAAGTTTGATAAGACATAATTCCAGCCGAAGCGACTGCCAGAATTGCCGCCAGAATTTTTTGTATCGGTGCCTTTGAAATAGCTAATTCATTGATCGTGTAACCGCCGATAATACACATCGGGAGCATAAATGAAAGCATCAGCCAAGGCGTTTTGTATGGAATGATTGAATAAGCAAGAAATAAACCTAATGCCCAAAGTGCGGTGAAAAGTGCGAAGCGGTGACGGGCTTTGATAAAGGCAATAAATGTTCCGGCGATTGATAAAATTATCAGTGGTGCTTCGATTTTCCAAAGCCAATTTGCATACGCCCAAAATCCGCTTTGCGTGTGGTCTTTGCTTCCCGTTTTTGTCCAGATCGCATAGGCTTCAAAGGCTTTTTGGATACCTTCGGGATATGTAAAAAATGAAGAGAAAAATAAAACTCCAACGTAAACGAACACGGCGACAAAGGCGATTGTGATAAGTAAAAAATCATTTGAATTGCCGAGTGCTTCGCGGAAATTTTTCCACGTCAGAGGTTTTTCCGAAAGTGCGTCCGTGCCGATTTCGCCAAATGATCTTTTGTAAATCTGCCGCCAGATCCAAACGCAGACGCAAGCGATTATCAGTGTGCCGATGGTGATAAAAGCCGTTTCTTTTGTTGCAAAAAGCAAGGTTAGCGAAGCCGATGCGAGCAAGAAATAAATCGGTCTGCCTTCGTTCCAAGCCAGCAGAAGACGCATTATGAAAAATATCAAAATTGCTTCAACCACAAAAATGGTAATTCGCAAAGTCCAAATAAGAGTCAGATTTTCTCCGCCCAAATAATCTGCCAAAGATAAAGCCGTCGGCAGAAAACAAACCATCAAAAGCAAAACCATCCAGATAACCGAGAAAATTCCCGCTTTGCGTTTTTCAATAAAATAAGCGATTGAAATAACAAGGCTCAAACTAAAAAATACGAACAAAATTTCGTGAATAAAATAACGTGAAATATAAACCATTCCGGGCGAAAGTGCCAGAAAAAGTGCCGCCGAAAGACTTCCTATTCTGCCGATATAGCGTCTTAAAAAGAATGCCAACACAACCGTTAAAACCCCGAAAATCGCTACGCTTGCACGGATGCTGATCGTGTTTAATCCGAAGATTTTTGCAAAAGTCAGAGCGATATAATACAGGTCGGGACCGTGAAAATTTGCCGGATCATATTGATAAGAACCTTCACGGAAAAGCCTCGTCAGGAAAAATCCATTAACACCTTCATCGTGATGCAGAGGCTTGAGTTCGAGCAAGAAGAAACGCAAAAATACGGCAATTGCGGTGATTAGTCCGCAACTTACATACCAAAATGAGCCTTGCGTCTGTTCTTCCAGGTCATCAATTCCAGCACCAAGATCATCAAGCCCGGATTTCTGATTCTCCACTCCCGATTCTTCACTCTCAACTATTTTTATCTTTTTACTTTTACTTTTTGCCTTTGTTTTCTTCTTGTTCATTTAACTTTGTAAACTCTATATTCGCCCGAAACGGCGGCTAGTGTGAATTTTTGAAAATACTGTTCATTAATCTGCTGTGAAAATTGTGCGAAATACTCGCGTTCCTTCGGCGATATTAGGACATAATCAATCCCGTATTTTTTCAACAAAATATCGGCTGAGGCTTCGCCTGAATAAATTTGTTTCAAATCATTCTCGCGTTCCGCATAATCAATTCCGTGTGAAGAAAGATGTCCGATGTAACGCATCAGTGAACGCCTGCCGCTTAATACGATTGCGGAATTATACGTCGGTGCATTTAAGAATAGAGCGTTTGGTTCGGTTTCTTTTTTCAACTCTTCGGCAATTTTTACCGCATCCGCATCAAAAACTCCGTTTCGCATCTGCCCCGAAGCCGTCCGCCAAACGTCCAACGCTCCCGAAAATATTAAAACAATCAGACACAAAACCGCAATCGCTTTGAAAATTTTATCTCTCTGCCAAGCCCACGCCAAAGCAAACGCCGCAAACGGAATCGAGCCGACAAACCAATAGATCAAAACCTTTATATTATCCCATTCCCAAGGTGCAAATTTCGCTACATTTGAACCAATGAAAATGAAAAGAAACGGGAGGAAAAAAAGCAAGTAGTAAGTGGTAAGTGGTAAGTAGTAAGTTTTTTCTACTTCTTTTTTACTTTTTACTTTTGCCTTTTTACTTACTTCTTCCTTTGCCACTTTGCGGCTTTGCGGGAAATAAATTAAAAACAAGCCGGCAGCTAAAAGCGGAATAAAAATTCCCGTATTCTTTAGCCAGAACCAAAATATATTGTCGTCGCGTGCATCAAACCCAAAATGCCACGCGATAAATTCGTTTGTGTTTGTTGCACTTCCCGACAAAATCCAAAGCAGTTCGGGAACGGCAATTATCGCAACGCCAATGCCGAACAAAATCCATTCTTGCCAAATTCTTAAACTAAAGAAAAATAAAAATGCCGAAACGACGAATAAAACTGCAAGGCTGTGAGCGTGGATTAGTGGCAATGTTCCAGCGATTAAGCCGATTATGAGAGAGGGAGCGACAATGTGAGTGAGAGAGCGAGGGATTTTTTTACTTGATCTGTCTTTTTTCTTTTTCTCTCGCTCTTTCGCTCCCTCGCTCTCTCGCTCTCTCACAAATATTTCCCACAAATATCCCAAAACAACAATCGTCAGAGGCATTCCAAACAAAAGGCTTCTCTGCGTAATAAATAATGCAATCAGGGAATTTCCCCAACGAAGTCTTTCAAACTGTGAATTTCCCAAACCAAAATTGTCCCCGATTGTATAATCCCTCGGCAGATTCCAAAGAATTTCCCAGAGTCCTTGCGTTCCATACCAGTAATCTTTGAAAAACCACATAAAGCCCAAACCGCCGCTGAAAAATAATATGAAAGGTGCGAGTTTTCCCGCAAGACGGTGGTTGGTAATTTTGAAAACAAATCTTTCTAAAATTACCAGAAGCGAAAACGCCCAACTCACATTTTGAATCAGCATCGCCGATTGCACGCTCGCACCGAGTTTGACAAGGCAAGCCGTCAGAAAATCGGCGATAAACGGATATGTAAATTTCGCATCGGCAAAAGAAGGATTCTGCGGCGGGAAATTATTTCCGTCGGTAAATGAAAAAATCGCCCCCAAATGAAACGGCAGATCGCCCAGATTCTGCGACGCTCCCGTAAAAATCCCGTCATCTGTAAAGATCATCGCTCTGTCAAAAAACGCCAGAAACAAAATCAGAAAAAATAAATAATAAGCCAAACGCCAAAATCTTTTAGCACTTACGCCCTGAGTTTTATCTTTTCCGTGTTGCCAATCGTCTTTCAAACGCCTTTTCGTCACTTTATCTTTGAGCAAAAACAAAGGCAAAACCGAAATCGCAAGCGAAACTAAAACCGTAATGACCGAAAGCCCAAAAAAATTAGCGATAATAAAACAAACCAATCCAAACAAAGCCGAACCGACAATATTTCCTGCCGAAAGCCGCCACAAAAAAGTTTCATCCTTTGCGAAAAGATACGTCAAACTCAAGCCGCTGAGTGAGATTATTAAAATTATTATTAAGGAAATTATCATTATTTGTTTGATTTATTTGTATATGTGTTTTTTCTCTTAAAATTAAGCCACAGTTTCTTCATTTCTCAAAATCAACTTAAAAGTTTAGAATAAGCAATTTGAAATCTGAACTAATTAAAACAATAGAGTATTAAAGTTTATAGAATAATATCTAAACTAAGTTAAATTTATTTGGGAGTGCAAGCATCCCTGCTTGCAAGTTTGCTGTTTTTTGGCAAACTAATTGACACAATCACTTTAGTTGCTAATTGTCTTCTCAATTGCTAAGCAATTGTGCAAGCAAGGATGCTTGCACTCCCATTCACATTACTAAATTATGTTACAAGTTGGAATCGTGGGCTTGCCCAATGTCGGAAAATCTACTTTATTTAATGCTTTGACCGCACAGGAATCGGCACTTGCGGCGAATTATCCGTTTGCGACGATTGAGCCGAATATCGGAATCGTGATCGTTCCCGATGAACGTCTCGCTGTTTTGCAAAAAATGAATAACGCACAGAAAATTGTGCCTGCAACTGTTGAATTTGTTGATATTGCAGGTTTAGTTCGCGGTGCTTCAAAGGGCGAAGGCTTGGGTAATCAATTTCTTGCAAACATACGCGAAACCGATGCCGTGATTCAAGTCGTGCGTTGTTTTGAAGACGAAAATGTTCATCACGTCGAAGGTTCGGTTGATCCGATCCGCGATATTGAAACGATTCAGATTGAACTCGCACTTGCCGATCTTGCTTCGGTTGAAAAACGCATCGAAAAGGCTTCGCGTTCAGCAAAATCGGGCGATAAAGACGCGAAAAAAGAAATCGAAGTTCTGCAAAAAATCCTTCCCGTTTTAGAAGAAGGTCGCCCCGCACGAGTGGCGGATTTAACCGACGATGAAAGAAAAACCGCTAAACAATTTTTTCTTTTAACTTCAAAACCGACAATTTATGCGGCGAATGTTGCTGAAGATTCGCTTGCTTATCCCGATTCAAATCCGCACGTTAAAGCCGTTAGAGAACACTCAAAAAGCGAAAATTCTGAAATGGTTGTAATATCTGCACGAATCGAGGAAGAACTAATTTCGCTTGATGAAGCAGACCGTCTCGAATATTTAAATGACTTGGGCGTAACTTCAAGTGGCGTGGACAAAATGATCAAATCGGCTTACAAACTTCTCGGCTTGATGTCATTTTTAACCGCAGGCGAAAAAGAAGTCCGGGCGTGGACGATTCCCGTTGGCACGAGGGCACAAAAGGCGGCGGGCGAAATCCATTCCGACATCGAACGCGGATTTATTCGTGCGGAAATCGTTTCTTATGATGACGTAACTGCCCACGGCTCAAAAAACGCGGCGAAGGAAAAAGGCTTGGTTCGACTTGAAGGCAAAGAATACATTATGCAGGAAGGCGACATTGTGGATTTTCGCTTTAATGTTTAGATTTAGGGTTTTAAGTTGTTAAGTTTAGAGATTTCTGAGGGTTACTCAAGATAATTTACTTAACAACCTAATAACTTAAATACCTATCAAACTTGAACTTATGAAATTCAAGTTTTTAACTTTTTCGATAATGCTCGTTTTTGCGGCTTGTTCTTTTGGAACAACCGTTCAAACCGCCGAAGAACCGCATCGGCAAATGGCGGCGATTTATGAACTTTTACAAAACAAAGACGAGGATGATGAAGATGAATAAATTTTATATGGTAATTTCGCTGGTTTTATTTCTAAGCGTTTTTGTTTTCTCACAAACAAAATCTATCGCCGATGCCGGAAGTGAAATTAAAACTTTCCAGAATTTTGCAAATTTTTCGGTTGTTTATGAAGATTCAAAGGATTTAACGACGGTGAAGTTTTTTTTGGATATTCGAGAAACGGATGAAAATCTGCAAAAATCTTTCAAGAAATTTGAATGGGAAATCACCTCGATTTATTCGGGAAATGCAATTGATGAAAAGCCCGTCCGCAATGTTTTATGTATCAACACGCAAAGCAAAAGACCTAATTTCGCAAGCAATAATACGCTGACAATTTTACTTGGGAAAGAAGATGTTAATTTCGGCGAGCCGAATCGTTCTTCCGAAGTTAAGGGCGGCAAAGTGAAAGAAAATTTGTGTTGGGATGTAAATAAAGAAATTATTGAAGATTTCGGGAAAGCTGAAAATATAAGTTTTCAAGTCGGCTCGATAAAAAGTTCGATTCCCGCCAATATGCTTCAATTTTTCAGAGATTATGCAAAACTTTTGAAATTGAATAATGAATAAATCTCAAAATTTAAAAAAGAGCGGTAACTGCACCGCTTTTGGTAAGTTTTCAACCGGTAGATTATTTGGGAGAACGGGGGAAGTAAATTAAAATTCGTTATTTTCGGACTACCCCGCAGCAAGCTGACGGGGCATTCGCCCGAAAATTAGTCGGTCAAAGCACCGACTACCACGAATTTTCTAAGAACAAAGAACTGTCGCCCTTT
>JALZKH010000149.1 GCA_030859345.1 Acidobacteriota bacterium
ATGCGATAAAACAATTCTATGATAAAATCTTCTGTGGTCACGGCTGAACTCCTTATTTTACAGGTTTTAGCTCCTATAAATTTGAAGCAATTCCGTGACTTTTTCAACTAGCACCAAAGGTTACTAATCTTTTTCACGCAACTTGGTATTATTTCTCGTTTAAATATTTCGTTTCTTCTTCTTGTTCCTGCAATTCTTTTTTCAAAAGTTTCGTCGTGCCTTCCGTAACGCTTCCGGGTTGAACTAATTCGCCGGTATTAAAAGTTTTCCAACTTGCCGCTGAAGGAGCAACATATTCTTGTGCCGATTGAGTTTGCTGCGAAGGCAGAACATTTTGTTGTGTTTGCTTTCCACTCAAATTTTGCGGAATTGCATTATTATTTTTAAGAATCACTTGATTTTGTGAATCTTGCGGCGGCTTTCCTAAGAAAAATAAAGAAAACAGCAGAATTAATAATGAACTGAATACTCCGAATACTGCCGACACAGCCGATAACTCTTCAATACCTAAAACTCCGAAAAATGCCGCACAAAAAGGAACGAAAAAGATAAACCAGAAAATGCTAAAAATTACTCCATTCTTTTTCGTTAAAAACTTTTTCTTTTTAAAAAGTTCTTCCAGTTGCGGTAGAGTTCCGCCGTTTGATAAAACTTCGGAAACTAAGCCCAAAGGCAAACCGCACTTTGAGCAAAATCTCAAATTTCCCGAACTTTGCCGTTCTCCACATCGCGGACAATACATATTTCCTCCATAGAAAATAAATCTTTCCAATAAAAATTTAATTCCTCTACAATAAACCTCTACGATAAACTATCGCCGAGAGTTCGTAAAATTTCAAGTTTTTTAATCGGTCTGCTTTTTTATTTTACTTGAAATTAATTGAAAAATTATAAAAGCACGACCTTGAAAATTATTTGCTGTGTCTAAAGTTTCCAATAATAATTCAAATAAAGTCTTAAATTCTTCCGGTGCGGGTAATTCTTTTTTCAAATCTTCATCGGAATTAAAATATTCAAAACCCTTTTTTCTCGTGGCTTCGACTTCGTTTAAATATTCTAGAATTTTCTCATTCGTTGAGAGTTCTTCTGGCAGAGTCCATTCAAACGGATCATCCCAAAGTCTTGTCGTTATTCCGCCGAATGTCTGCTCAACTTTTCCGGCACTTCGCAGAACATATTCTCCGACAGAAAATATCGAATTGATTTCCAAAGGTGTATAAAATAATTTATCAGCCGGAGTTTTGTTTATTAATTCATATAAATTTTGATGAAGCCGTATGTATTTTGCATCAAATATTTTGATAAAACTTTTCATATTTTTTTTCAAAAGTATTTCATCAAAAATAACAAAGACGGGCAAGCCCGTCTTTGTAAAACATTAAATTAAATTAAAATCTAATCTTTCTTAAATCTTCTATCGTCCTCCATCAAAACCAATCCGTAATTTTTACCGTTATAATTTACACCGTTCTGAATTTTTCCTTTAACACCCAATTTAGCATCCTTTGAAGGAACGCTTCTTTTTGTAATTACCCAGAGCGAACCGGTGCCGTCATCAATTTTATAGATACCGCCGGATTGATTGACAAGTGGAATCGAAACACCGTAACTTGTTTTAACAACACCCGCAACGGCTACATCTTTATTGGTAAATTTTCCCGGATTTGACTCAATATCGGCAATGCTTGTTCTTTTCGGACAAGCAGCGGCAAATAAACCAACCAACAAAATCACACAAAGCAATATAGTTTTTTTCATTATTTATAGCTATCTCCTTTTCATTCAAAATTTTCGGGAGAGATAGAAGTTCATATATAAAGATTCAAATATATTGTAATAGTTTGCCATAATTATCTTTTTTTGAGATGCTTTCCTTGTTTTATTGATCAAAGTTTCATTCAAAAATTAATGCTAAGTGCAACCGGAAAAGTCTCACAGGAAAATTTTTCATTTTCCTCTTGTGTCAAAAGTGATGTCTGGCATCCTGAAAAAGATGCGAAAGGCTATGAATGGTGGTATTTTGATGCTTTAAGCGACGATGGCAATGATGGAATCGTAATAATTTTTCTCGATAATTTTATTTTTTCACCCCGCTATAATTCATTTATAAGGAAAGTCAATAACAACTCACATATCATTTCGGATGAAGATCAATCGTTTCCGGCTTTAGCATTTATTTACTATCGCAACGGAAAACCGATTTATCGTGCCGTTAATGAATTTCCAAAAGACCAATTTTCAGCCGAAACGGATTTTCCCGAATGCACAATCGGCAACAGTTCTTTTCGTTTTGAATCGGCACCTTACGGCTCGGGATACGTTCTATCAATTAACACAAAACTTCCTAAAAACAGATGGTTGGAAGCACATTTTGAATGGCTTTCGATTGAAAGCGATTTGCTTCCGCGAAAAAATGAGTTAAAGAATTCAGTCCATTACTGGAATTTAGTTGCTCCGCGTTCCGACGTAACCGGAAAAATTACAATTAAAAATCGGCGGGGAAAAAAGAAGGAAGAAATCAATTTTCGCGGAACCGGCTATCACGACCATAATTTTGATAATCGCTGGCTGCCCGGAACCGTCAAAAACTGGCAATGGGGACGTTCTCATTTCCCCGATGCAACGGCAGTTTTTTATCGTTACTGCGAAATTGGAAGTGATGAAACACAATCGAAATTTTTTTTGATAAAAGATAATATTTTAACTGAAAGAAACGCGGAATACGAAATACAGGAAACGGGCAGGGACAAATTCGGTTTGAAATATCCGAAACGCATGAAAATCCTGACCGAGGACAATGTAAAACTCCGCGTAAAACAGCAAAATGTAATAGATTCTTCATTTTTCTACCTGCGTTTTTTAAGCGAAATGACGCTTACTTTACGCGACGGCAAGCCGCGAAAAACGATTGGATTTACCGAACATCTTGCACCGAAGGCTTTGAAATACCGTTGGCTCGACTGGCTGATAAATATGCGGATCGGACGTGGCGGGAAAAGTCCTTTTTTGTCCTGAATGTATATTTATTTTTCCTGATTAATCGAAAATTGCTCATCCGATGAGTCAAAAAGCAAACAATTAATACTAATCAACAAATCCGCAAAAGAATTTCAATGGTTTAATTAATTCTTATACAACAACTTAGTTTTTAATTCCTGAAAAATCCGAATTCCCCAAAAAAAGTTCTTGCTTTTTTACCCGGTATCTGTGGTAAAATACAACTCTGTCGTAAAATTAGTAAATTTAGAGAGGTAGGGACTATGACTTGTTGGCACTGTAATAATGAGCTTGACATTAATTTTCAAGCGAAGGATTTTTCATTTAAGTTTTACCATTGTTCATTTTGTGATTCGTGGTATGAGATGCGTAAAGATAAAACAAAGTTAAATGCAGCTGTTCCGGTTCGTTTTTATGAATTAGAAAAAGCACCGCAAATCCCCTCGCAGCTTAGATAACTTGAAAAACTTTATAAAGAAAAGGTCTGACAAATATAAAATTGTCAGACCTTTTCTTTTGAAAATTACCTAATAATTTCAAAAGGATGCCTCGGTTTTTCAGATGGTTTGAATTCGATATTCATGTAAATTTCTTCGAGCGAAATCTCACAATCTACTGATTCAAGGTAAAATGTTTCCTCAATATCGTTATACTCCCGCTGCAACCAGGTTTTCTCATCCTGTTTCACGTAATGAACAACATTTGGACGCTCCTGCGAAATCAGCAGATACTCCGTGAAACTTTCAATGGATTTGTAATATGAAAATTTATCGCCTCTATCAAATTCGGCGGTTGATTTTGATAAAACTTCAACGATCAAGCTCGGATTTACAAGCATTTGCAGTCCTTCAATTTCCTCATAAATCGGCTCACCGCAAAGTGCCGATAAGTCGGGATAGCGATACGGTGGATAGTCGGGAACTTTTAGACGCAAGTTTGATGGAAATGAGCGACAACTTTTACCGCGTAAAGCAATATTTAATGCTGTAATGGCATTTCCAACAATCGTTTCATGTCCCGGACTCGCTCCCGCCATACTCCATACATATCCGTCATGAAATTCGAGTCGCTCTTCTGAAGCCATTTCCATTTCGGTATATTCTTTTAGAGAATATTTTTTCTTAAACGCTAAATTTGCCATTATTTATTCTCATTAATTATTTGCCGCATCACATATTGCAGAATTCCGCCGTGGCGATAGTATTCAACTTCAATCGGGGTATCAATTCTTAAAATAACCTGCGTTTCGGTTTCACTTCCGTCAGCCCGTTTTATTTTTAATATTACGTTCTGCAAAGGTTTGACCTCAATACTTTCCAAGCCCGTTAAATCAAAGGTTTCAGTTCCGTCTAATTCTAAAGTTTCAGCCGATTCGCCTTCTTGAAATTGCAGAGGCAAAATGCCCATTCCGATCAGATTTGAACGATGGATTCTCTCAAATGATTTGGCGATGACGGCTTTAACGCCCATCAAAAGTGTTCCTTTCGCCGCCCAATCTCGTGAACTTCCCGTGCCGTATTCTGCACCGGCGAGAACGATTAAAGGAATACCTTCATCCTTATATTTCATCGCCGCATCATAAATTGACATTTCATCGCCGGACGGATAATGTACCGTAAAACCGCCTTCTTTCGGCGAAACGAGTAAATTTTTGATGCGAACATTGGCAAAAGTTCCGCGAAGCATCACGCGGTCATTTCCGCGACGCGAGCCGTAGGAATTAAAATCTCTCGGCTCGACTCCGTTTTCCTGCAAATAAAGTCCGGCAGGCGAACTCGGTTTGATCGCACCGGCAGGCGAAATGTGATCGGTTGTAACAGAATCTGCGAAAATCGCCAGCGGTTTAGCGTTATGAATATCTGCAAACTCGCCAACTTCCATCGTAAAATCTTCAAAATATGGCGGTTCTTGAATATAGGTCGAGCTAGAATCCCATTCATAAACTTTACCAACCGAGGTTGGAATATCGTTCCACATCGGATTTTTTTCGGCGAAGTCGCTGTAAAGTTTTTTGTAAGTTTCGGGATTGAATGCCGCTTGCAGAACTTCTTTTACTTCATCCAAAGATGCCCAAATATCTTTCAAATAAACATCGTTACCGTCTCTGTCCTGGGCAATCGGCTCGCTTGTTAAATCTTTATCAACCGTTCCGGCAAGTGCATAGGCTACTACGAGCGGCGGCGACATCAGGAAATTTGCTTTGATATTTTGGTGAACTCTCGCTTCAAAATTTCGATTTCCAGAAAGCACCGAAGCGGCAACAATATCGTGTTCGACAACCGCTTCTTCGATTGCCGGATGAAGCGGACCGCTGTTCCCGATGCAAGTCGTGCAGCCGTAACCGACCAGATCAAAACCGAGATCATTGAGATATTCTTGTAAGCCCGTTTTTTCCAGATATTCGGTTACGACACGAGAACCCGGAGCGAGCGATGTTTTAACATATTTCGGAATTGTCAATCCTTTTTCAACCGCTTTTTTCGCCAGAATTCCTGCCGCCAGCATTACGGACGGATTCGATGTGTTAGTGCAGGAAGTTATCGCCGCGATCAAAACATCGCCATTGCCGATTGATTCAACCGTCGGTTCATCTTCGGAAATAGCTTCGGCTGAAACTCTGTCCGGTGTCGGACGGTTTTGCACCATTTCCGCTTCGGTTGTAATGCTTGTGTGAATCGCACTCTGATTATCAAAAACTGGTAATGGAATTGATTTTTCAGTTTGCTCTCCGCCGCCCGAAACTTTTCCAAATTGTTGACCGTTCAACATAATCATATATTCATTATCAAAAGTTTCAGAATCTTTGCCGAAACCGCCTTCACCGACAGATTGTGTGTAAAGTTCCCGAAATTTCTGCTTAAAATTATCCAGATCAATCCGATCCTGCGGACGTTTGGGACCGGAAACTGCGGGTTTGATTGTCGCTAAATCCAGCTCAATAACTTTCGTATAATCAACTTCGCCTTTCAGCGGAATTCCAAACATTTCCTGTGCTTTGTAGTAATTGCGGATCGTTTCGATCTTTTCTTCGCTTCTGCCCGTCGCACGAAAATAATCCAGAGTTTTTTCATCAACACCGAAAAATCCCATCGTCGCACCGTATTCGGGCGACATATTGGCAATCGTCGCACGATCCGTTGCGTGCAGTTTCGCCGTTCCTTCGCCGAAGAATTCGACAAATTTTCCGACGACTTTTGCTTCCCGCAAAATCTCCGTAACTCTCAAAACCAGATCGGTTGCCGTCGTCCCCTGCGGCAATTCGCCGAACATATTTACGCCGACGACATCGGGCGTTAAAATATAGATCGGCTGACCGAGCATTCCCGCTTCCGCTTCGATTCCGCCGACTCCCCAACCGACGATCCCAAGACCGTTTATCATTGTTGTGTGCGAATCAGTTCCAACTAAAGTATCGGGATAATATACGCCTTCTTTTTCAAAAACTCCGCGTGCCAGATACTCCAAATTGACTTGATGAACGATTCCGATTCCCGGAGGCACAACTTTGAAACCGTTAAACGCCTGAGTTCCCCATTTCAAAAAGCGATAGCGTTGGGCGTTGCGTTTAAATTCCATTTCCATATTTTTCTGATACGCCTGCTCGCTTCCCGCATAATCAACCTGCACGGAATGGTCAATCACCAAATCAACCGGAACAAGCGGCTCTAAAATTTCGGGATTTTCGCCCAGACGTTCCGTTGCAGAACGCATCGCCGCCAGATCAACCAACAGCGGAACGCCTGTAAAATCCTGCAAAATAACCCGTGCGATCACAAATGGAACTTCTTCGCTACGTTCTGCATTCGCTCCCCAATTTGCCAATATTTTAACATCTGCTTCGTCAATCGTTTTGCCTTGATCAAAGTTTCTCAGGACAGATTCAAGCACAATGCGAATCGAGATCGGCAAACGCGAGATTTTCCCGACACCTTCTTTTTCCAATTGCGGCAGAGAGTAAAAACTTCCCTCCTTCCCGCCGCCGGCTGAAAATTTTTGTTTTGTATTAAATAAATTATGCGACATATTTTTTTTCTCCACGTTGAATAAATGCTTTGTAAAACTTGCATTAAGTCTATGTGCGAACGACTAAAAACTCAAGCGGTTCGACATTTGATAAATATTTTTTAAATGAAATTATTATACATTTGGAAAACTAATAATTATTTGCTCCTTAATGGAACGATTGGGAATTTATTTATTCACAATACTTTGCATTTACGCCTGCTTTCAAACTACAATCCATTTTTGATGGTTTTACCGAAAATGAAAGACGAAGACGATTTACATAATGAAACGAAAAAGATTTTCCTTCCGAAAATTTATCAATCCCGCTTTACGCTTGCCTAAAAGTCTTCGTCGAAATCTGTCCGAATATAAATTTTTTACATATCTTGCCGTCTTAGGTCCCGGCATTATTGCCGCCAATGCGGGCAACGATGCGGGCGGGATTGCGACTTATTCAACCGTCGGTGCAGCATACGGCTACTCTTTGATGTGGGCTTTTATTCCGATGCTTCTCAGCCTGCTCGTCGTGCAGGAAATGTGTGTGCGGATGGGAGTCGTAACGGGACAGGGACTTGCCGATCTTATTCGTGAACAATTCGGCGTACGTTTGACGGCACTTGTGATGTTTGCTCTTTTAATTGCAAATACGGGCGTTATTGTTTCGCAGTTTGTTGGTGTTGCTCAAGCCTCGGAACTTTTCGGAATATCGAGATTTATCACAATTCCCGTAGTTTCCGCTTTGGTCTGGTGGCTGGTTGTTAAAGGAACTCAGGAAAGAGTCGAACAGGTTTTTTTAGTTATATCGCTTGTTTTTTTTAGTTATGTTATCTCAGCATTTCTCTCAAATCCCGATTGGGGCAAAATCGGAACGGAATTTATAACACCCAGTTTTCAAACCGATCCGGGTTATATATTTATGGTTGTTGCACTAATCGGAACAACTATTACACCTTTTATGCAATTTTTTGTGCAATCGGCGGCGGTTGAAAAAGGGATGGACGAAGAAGATTTATCTCTGGCGAGAACGGATGTCATTGTCGGAACAACTTTTGCATTAATGATTGCGGCTTTTATCGTTATCTCAACTGCTGCAACGCTTAATAAACAAGGAATTACTCAGATTGATTCCGCCGCCACTGCCGCCGCCGCACTTGCTCCCGTTGCCGGAGATTATGCAAAATATTTATTTGCATTCGGACTTTTCGGAGCGTCTATGCTGGCAATGGGTGTTCTGCCGCTGGCGACGGCTTATTCGATCAGCGAAGCACTCGGTTTTGAAAAAGGTTTATCAAGAAGTTTCCGCGAAGCACCGATTTTTCTAGGTATTTTCACCGCACTAATTTTAATCGGAGCAATCATCGCCTTGATTCCAAACATTCCGCAAATCCAGCTTTTAATTTTAACTCAGGCTTTGAACGGACTTTTACTGCCATTTATACTATTTGCAGTCGTAAAACTCTCCAGCAACGCGGAAATTATGGGCGAATATAAAAATTCGCTTGTATTTAAATATATTGCGTGGCTGATAACTTTTGTAATTTCAATCCTCTCTATTTTATTGCTTGTTACGACATTTACTGATATTTTCTAAATAATTTAAAAAAGATTATGGAATCGGTTAATTTACAAAGAAAATTATATATTTTCATAATAGTTGTAGCTTCCGTTACGCTTATTTTAATTTTTATACCGTTCATTGAGGAATGGCTGCGGCAGAGTATTTTTTCGCAGTATAATCTGGTTATCAATGCGGAAGATGAAATTGTTTCCACAACCGGAGGTCAGCCGCATCAACTCGCTGTAATTTTACTCGGTTTGATAGTCAACAGCATTAGAATTATTAAAATAATTCTGCTGATGACTATCGTTATCACGATAATCAAATTCATTATGGATGTGATTTTCGGAACGGCAGTAAATTAAAATTCGTTATTTTCGGACTACCCCGCAGCAAGCTGACGGGGCATTCGCCCGAAAATTAGTCGGTCAAAGCACCGACTACCACGAATTTTCTAAGAACAAAGAACTGTCGCCCTTT
>JALZKH010000151.1 GCA_030859345.1 Acidobacteriota bacterium
GCCCGACGAAGTTTCCAAAAAGAGTCTGAAAGTTCTCGACAGCAAATTAGTTAATTTATCGGAACACGCAAAATTCAAAGTAAATATAAACTCGGTTGTCGGCGGCGGTGTGGCAAATCCCGACGAAGCATTGATTATTGCCAATCGTGCCATCGAATTAGGTTTCTCATCAACCGTCGGTGTGATTCACGACGAAATGGGTTTGAACAAAGGTTTGACCGACCACGAAAAACGCATCTATTCCGAGATCAAAGCCAAAGGACAAAGCAGTTACGCCCGTTGGAATTGGTTTCAAGACAAACTCGTCGAAGGCGAAGAATACGATTGGCGTTGCCGTGCCGGAGCAAGATATTTATACGTCTGCGAAGAAGGCTTAGTCCATTGGTGTTCGCAACAACGCGGCACGCCCGGAATCTCCTTGCACGAATACACGCACAAAGATATGGCACGCGAATACATCACCGAAAAATGGTGTGCCCCAACCTGCACCATCCAATGCGTCCACCAGGTCGGACACCTCGACGCTTGGCGTGATAAACAAATTTCGGTTGATGATTATAATAAGAAAAATGGAAAAGGCTTGAAAAAAGAAACCGTTCGGCGAATTCTGAAAGCAGAATAATTCCCTTGATAATTTCTCTGATAAATCGTTGATTTTTTATTCCATTAATTAAATTATATCAGGCAACTAAATAATTAAAAAACTAATCTAAACTTTAGGGCAGCCAACTAGCGTATTTGAAGTATAATTTAGATAGATTTCCGTTTTATTCAATTTGTTAGATAAAGCTGTTTAGATTTTAAACCAAAATTTTAGGGGGATTATGATGAAAAAATTTAAACAAATAACATTTGCCGGATTTTTGCTGGCATTCTTATTTGTTTTCGGGTTAAGCCTTGATGTTTCGGCACAAGGTAGAAGCGGACAGCGTGGTAATAGCAATCCGGGCAGCAGCGGCAGACCAACGAGTTCGCCGGGTGTTAACAGAGGAATCAATACTGCCGGAGATCGCTCGAACGGTCGTTCGAATGATGGTCTGAATTCAGCTTCGAGAAATTCAAACGGAAGATCCGACAGGGGGATCGAACGGGCACGCCTGCAACGCGAAAATGCTCAACAGGCTGATAGAGAACTCAGAAGAAATCCGGGTATTGCCAATGGACTGAGGACAAATGCCAATGATTTGCGAGAGGATTATCAAAACGCCTTAACGGTTAATCCAAATTTGAAGTTCGGACAATTTGTTGCGGCGAATATGCTTTCAAGAAATTTAGGCGAACGCTTTTCTAATGTTACGACAGAAGCTGTTTTGCAGGGATTGGCGGACGGCGACAGCATCGGTGAAACTTTGAGAAATCTAGGTGTCAGCAAAGACGAAGCAAAGGAAGCGAAAAAAAGAGTTGAACGTCAAATGAAAGAAAACAGACGTCAGGATTAGCAGTAATCTTTATCTTTCAGATACATATTTTTGGAAACAGAAGTGATTTTTTCAATAAGAACAATCACTTCTGTTTTAATTATGTTTAGATAAGCAAACCAAATGAAACCAAATAGCAAAAAAGATTTGGTAAAATGTTTGCTGTGTTCATCAAACGATCACGAATTCTTTTTCAGAGACAAATTTCGAGCATACAGGCGTTGCAATGTATGCTCGATTATTTTTGTGCCGATGGAATTTCACGTTTCAAAAGAAAATGAAAAAGCACGTTATGAAGAACATAATAATGATTCAGACGATATTCGATACAGAGAGTTTTTAGAACGAATTACAATTCCGATAAAGTCGCGTTTTACGAAAGGTGCGAAAGGCTTGGATTTTGGCTGCGGCTCAACGAATTTACTGGCGGACGTTTTTAGAGAAAGTGGGTTTGAAATGGAAGTTTATGACCCGTTTTATGAAATAGATAAATCGGTTCTCAGTAAAAAATATGATTTTATCGTTTCAACCGAAGTGGTTGAGCATTTAAATAATCCTTTACCGGAATTTGAAAAACTGTTTGCAATGCTGAAAGCAAACGGTGTGCTTGGCGTGATGACTCGCATTTTTGATGATTCGATTGATTTCAAGACTTGGCATTACAAAAATGACCGCACGCACATTGGGTTTTATTCGATTGAAACTTTTGACTGGTTGGCGAAATATTTCGGCGTAAAGTATTCTCAGATTGAAAGCGACATTTTTGTTTTTGAATCAAATAAATTATGAAGATCGAAGAACTCGCATATCACAAAACGGATTTGGGCGAACTGATTTTGCGTCGTCGGGAAGAACCGCGTTTGCAGAAAGGGGAAGTTTTTGAAGTTAAACTCGGCGATGAATTTCTGATGTCGAGTTTGTTTACCGAAGGCGAAAAGGAACTTGCAAATATCGGCTTGGCAGGACTTAAAGGCAAACTGGATGTCGTTGTCGGTGGACTCGGGCTTGGTTACACGGCTGTCGCGGCGTTGGAAAATAAGGATGTTTGCTCGCTGCTTGTAATTGATAAATTTCAGGAAGTGATTGACTGGCATAAACAAAAACTCGTGCCGTTGGGAAAAGTTTTGTCGGAAGACAAAAGATGCGAATTAAGGCAAGGCGATTTTTTTGAACTGGCTCGAACCGGTTTTGGTGTGTCAAATGATGAGCGAAAATTTGATGCGGTATTGCTTGATATTGATCATTCACCCGAACATTTTCTTGATGAAAAAAACGAAACTTTTTACAGAAAAAAGGGACTCGAATTTTTACAAAAGCAATTAAAAAACGGCGGAGTTTTTGCACTTTGGTCAAATGATCCGCCCGATGTGTTATTTACGAAACACTTGAAATCCATATTCGCCACGGCTACTGCACATAATATCGAATTTCCAAATCCCTATACAAATTCTACTTGTGTTAATTCCATATACACAGCTACTAAATAAATCCAGGAACTAAAAAACTGTCTGGGAACTCTAAAAAATGTATCGCCATTACATAAATTTGTTATAGTAAGGATTCATAAAACTTTTACAAACATTCAGCCAGCCGGAAGATGCAAAATATAGTTCAATGGATACAAAGTCATTTAGACAGTTTAGGTCTAAGCCCTGTTGTTCAGACGCGGTTATTTACATCGCTTTTTGCAATCCTGTCTTTATTAATTCTTCGCCGAATAATTTTATTATTTGTAAATCGCCGCACAAAAGATGTGCGAATACGCTACCGTTGGCGAAAGACCACAACTTATATAAATTTCGGCTTGATAGTTTTTATTGTTGGAAGCGTATGGTTTAGCGGTTTACGATCTCTTTCGGTTTATTTGGGATTAGTTTCGGCAGGGATCGCCATCGCGTTGCAGACACCGCTGGTAAATCTGGCGGGATGGTTTTTTATCTTGTGGCGGCGACCTTTTCAAGTCGGCGACAGAATCGAGATTGGAAATGTTCGCGGTGATGTGATTGATCAGAGACTTTTTATGTTTTCCTTAATGGAGATCGGGAATCGGGTTGATGCCGAGCAAAGTACGGGGCGGATAATTCACGTTCCGAACGGCAAGATTTTTTCTGAATCTCTCGCCAATTATACCGATGGATTTGAATATATCTGGAATGAAATTCCGGTGTTGGTAACTTTTGAAAGCAATTGGGAAAAAGCGAAGGAAATCTTAACGGAAATAATTGCGAATCGCGGTGAAGAGTTTTCGCAGACCGCTGAAGATCAGATCAGACAAGCCGCCGGAAAAATGATGATCTACGTCGGCAAACTTACACCGATTGTTTATACAACAGTTAAAGACCACGGCGTTTTGCTGACGATGCGTTATATTTGCAATCCGCGTCGCCGCCGCGGTTCGGAACAGGAGATTTGGGAAGATGTGCTTCACGCATTTGCCGAACGTAAAGATATTGATTTTGCGTATCCGACACAGAGATATTATTTGAATCATTTGGAAGGAAAACCTGAGAGCCGTGCTGATATAAAAGGAATATCAATCGAGGAATGAACGCTCAGGACAAAATAGATTCGGATAATATCAGCATTAATTCAATGACTGAGCAAGACATAAATGATGTTTTGGAAATTCAAAACGAATCGAACTTGAGTCGTTGGAAATACATTGATTATAAGAGGGAAATTGAGAATAAAGATTCAATCAAATTAGCCGCAAAATTTTGCGATAAAAAAGTAATTGGTTTTGCAGTTATACGCCTTTTGTCAGATTCGTATAAATCGGAAACAATTTATAGTTCATCTGAAATTTACAATATCGCTGTCAGCAAATCGTTTCAAAGCAAAGGAATCGGACAGAAAATATTTGATGAAATTATAATTGAATTGAGAAAACAAAATGTTTTAGAAATTTGGCTGGAAGTTCGGGAATCGAATGCGAAAGCTATAAAATTCTATAAAAGAAACGGATTCGTGAAACATTCCGTGCGTAAAAATTATTATAAAAATCCATTGGAAACTGCTCATATCTTGAGGCTTTTACTAAATTATGAAAATCAAACTTAATCAAATTGTATTTATTCTGCTCATTGCCTCCTGGCAGACAATTTTAGTTTTTCCGCAAGTCCATACGGAAGTTGATGATTTGATGAAAAACAAACAGGTGAAAAATGCTTTTGAATTTATCAAACAAATCGAACCCGAAACGATTGAGGAGCAAATAAAAATTGCCGAAATTCCCGCTCCGACCTTTGCGGAAGAAAAGAGGGGTGAATATTTCAGACAGCGTTTTGCGGAAATCGGTTTAAAAAATGTTCGTGTTGATGCAGTTGGAAATGTTATCGGCGAGCGAATGGGAACGGGCGGAAAAGATGCTCCGACGCTTGTTTTGGCGGCACATCTCGACACGGTTTTTGCGATGGATACGGAACTTAAAACCGTCCGCGAAGGAAATATTATAAAAATTCCAAGCATCGGCGACGATTCAAGAGGTTTGACACTTCTTCTGGCAATTGCCAAAACGCTCGAAAAACATAAGATCGAAACCGTCGGAAATATAATCTTTGTTGCCAATGTCGGCGAAGAAGGTTTGGGCGATTTAAAAGGTGTCCGGCATCTTTTTAACGAAGAATTAAAGGGTAAAATCACGCATTTTATCTCGATTGACGGAACGGGACTCGGCATCACGACGGGAGCTGTCGGAAGCAAACGCTATCGTGTAACATTTTCAGGACCGGGCGGACACTCTTACGGTGCATTTGGAATGGCAAATCCGATTCACGCAATCGGACGTTTGATCGCTAAAATTTCCGAATTTCAAACTCCAATCGAGCCGAAAACAACTTTCAGCGTCGGGATGATTCGCGGGGGAACGAGTGTTAATTCGATTGCCCGCGACGCATCATTCGATATTGATATGCGTTCACCCGATCCTTATGAACTCGACAAACTCGACAAATTATTTAAATTAAATGCCGAAGTCGCACTTAAAGAAGAAAATAATCGTTGGAATGATAAAGGCAAATTGAAACTGGATATAAAATTAATCGGCGACAGACCGACGGGAACACAGCCGCAGGATTCACCAATAATTCAAATCGCCGCGTCCGCCAATAAATTTATGAATATCAAAAATGATTTCGGTTTTTCCAGCACGGATGCAAATATGCCGATCAGTATCGGCGTTCCGGCGATCACGATTGACGGCGGCGGAATCGGAAAAGGTGCACATTCATTGGACGAGCAATGGGATTCCAAAGACAGCCATCTCGGAAGCCAGCGTGCTTTATTAATAGTTTTGGGAATTGTTGGAATTAAATAAATTATCAGTTGAAATTTTACTTATTGGGAAGCGTAATGAATTGGAATTTTTTGGAAAATTGGTTTTGCAGCATCAAGTTTGTGTAATTTTTGAAACATACAGGCAGGAATTTATAAAATGTCAAAGAAATACCAATAGGATTTCAAAGATGCCTGTCGCAGCACAATTAATTTTGGATTTGATTAATTTGAAGAATAAGAACTAAAATGGTTCAACATTCAACTTTTAACAGGAAAAAAATAGATATGAGAAAAATTTATCTGGTTATTAGCATAATTTGTTTAACTTTAGCTGCAACACCCGTCGGATTTGCATTTACAGCCGAAAATTATGATTTAGTTATCACCAATGCCCGCATTGTTGACGGCACAGGAAATCCCTGGTTTTACGGTTCGATTGCGGTCAAAGACGGAAAAATTGTCAAAATCGGACAATTTGAAACAAATGATGCAAAACAAATCATTGATGCAAAAAACAAAATCGCCGCTCCCGGTTTTATAGATGTTCACGCTCATACGGAATCAATTTACAAAAATCCAAAGGCTGAAAATTTTATAAGGATGGGCGTAACTTCCGTGATTACGGGAAATTGCGGCGGTTCGGTTATTGATACGGGCAAATTTTTAAACCGCATCAAAGATGAACCTTTGGCAATAAATATCGGAACTCTGATAGCTCACGGTTCGGTGCGTGAGGAAGTTCTCGGTTTGGATGACCGGCAGCCGACACCCGAAGATCAAGCGAAAATGAACGAGCTTGTCGAAAGGGCAATGAAGGAAGGTGCGGTTGGTTTGTCCACAGGTTTAATTTATGTTCCGGGAACTTATGCCAAAACGGAAGAAGTTATTGAAATTGCAAAAATCGCCGCAAAATATAACGGCGTATATGCAAGTCATATAAGAAACGAAGGTGAAAAAGTCGTCGAAGCGATAAATGAAGCGATAAACATCGGCGAAAAAGCAAATCTGCCCGTGGAAATTTCTCATTTTAAAATATCAAGCAAAAATCTCTGGGGCGAAAGTGACAAGACAATCGGTTTAGTAAAAGCCGCACGGGAACGCGGGCTTCAAGTTACGATTGACCAATACGCTTACACGGCTTCTTCAACTTCGCTCGACGCACGTCTGCCGAGCTGGGCGATTGCGGGCGGACGCGAGGAGGGAATAAAACGAATCGAAAATCCCGAAACCCGTAAAAAAATTATTGAAGATTTGAAAAAGTCTCTAAAATCAAAAGGCTTCAAAGATTTTAGTTACGCATACGTTGCCGATTACAAACCGAATCCTGAATTCAACGGCAAAAATATTGCTGAAATTACAAAAATGGCTCGCGGCACAAAAAAACTTAATGCCCAGATCGAACAAATTTTTGAAATGTATAAAACGGGTCGCGTGCAGATGGTGTATCGTATGATGGATGAAAATGACGTGCAGAATATTATGCGTCAGCCATTTACGATGATCGCCGCCGATTCGGGTGTGCGGGATTTCGGCGAAGGCGTTCCGCATCCGCGTGGCTATGGTAATAACGCAAGAGTTTTGGGCAGATACGTCCGCGAACTGAAAATTATTTCTTTGGAAGATGCAGTTCGCAAAATGACTTCGCTGCCGGCACAGACTTTCAGGCTTAATGATAGAGGCTTGCTTAAAGAAGGCTTTGCCGCTGACATCGTTATTTTTGATGAAAAAACAATTACCGATAAAGCAACTTTTGAACAGCCGCATCAATATGCAGATGGTTTTCAGTTCGTAATCGTGAACGGCAAAATCGTCTTTGACGGAAATAAGATGACCGAAAATATGCCCGGACAAGCATTATATGGAAGTGGAAAAAGATAGTGGTATTCTGTAAAGTAATGTTTTATCTTTTCGATTAATACCAGCTTGAGCAAGTGCTTAGTTTTTCGCTTTCTTGACTTTAGCCGGACATTTCGTTTAGGATAAATCCAATAGGAATACCATTTGTAAGATATTCATCTACCGGTATCCCGCCCCTATTATCAAACTTATCTCTCTCTGAAAAACTTATAAAATTCCAGCACTATTATTGGAAGCAGTTTTGACTTTGGATTTTTTAGTGAATTAAATTTCTGAGTTTTTGCATTTTTTAATTTGGTTTTTGTAAGCAGCTTTGCATGATTTATAAAACGATTAAGTTGGAAATATACAAATCCCGGAGAAATTTTTGAAAATCATAGGAGATATTTTCTAAATAAATTGATCTTAAAGTTAAGAAAAACGGGAAGGACTCTGTTTTGTTTAGAGAGTTGAAAAATTAATTTTGACAAAAAACTCAGATTTTGACCGGATGAAGTTGGTTTCGGGACAAACAACTTTGTATAATCTATAAAACAAACGAGCAAGGGATTGTAAAATGACAGAAAAATCTTCGACTGATTCGGAAGATTTAGAAAGAAACAAACGATTTTTAATAGGTTTATTAAGAGCCTTAGCCGGAGCGTTAATATTTTCATTTCCCATTCTTATGACAATGGAAATGTGGTCGCTGGGCTATACAATTTCGCCTTACCGTTTAATTCTCCTCATAATTTTTTCAATGCCGGTTCTCATAGGACTTTCCCACTTTGTCGGCTTTAAAGATACGGAAAATATTGCCGACGACATCATAGATGCTTTTGTCGGCTATTTCGTCGGCTTTCTGGCATCGGCAATTTTGCTTTATATCTTCGGCATTATTGACTCAACAATGTCTTATTATGAAATTATCGGAAAGATTACGATACAAACCATAACCGCCGCAATCGGTGCAATGTTAGCCCAGAGCGAACTGGGCGGACATGATAACGACAGTTCTGAAGAAAATTCAAAAAAAGAAAGAAAAGATCGTGCCGGCTATTGGAGCGAGTTATTTCTAATGCTTGTCGGTGCGATTTTTTTAGCGATGAGTCCTGCTCCGACTGAAGAGATGTATCTGATTGCTTTTAAAATGAGCGAATGGCAAATTATATTACTGGCATTAATTTCAATTTTAACAATGCACGCTTTTGTTTATACAGTCGGATTTGAAGGTCAGGAAAAAGAGGGTAAAAATTCACCCTTTTGGGTTGTATTCCTGCGATTTACAATCGTCGGTTATGCAATTGCTTTGTTGATAAGTTTATATCTGCTTTGGACATTCGGGAGTTTGGACGGTATGGGATTAAAGGAAATAATTGAAGTTACGATTGTTCTCGGCTTTCCGGCGGCACTTGGAGCAGCCGCCTCGCGTGTGATTTTATAAGTATTTAAGGAGTTTTGTGATGGAAGAAGAAAAAGCTAAAAAGAAAACCGAAACTGAAAAAAACGGTACGAAAAACCAATCTTTGGCAGAAAGAACTTCAGTTTTTGAATGGATACTTGCCGCCGCCGGTTTGATTCTGGTCATATTTTCAATTGGATTTATTGCATACACAGCGTTTGCTCTGAAAGACCTGCCGCCGAATTTGGTTGTTAAAAACACTTCGACCCGAAAGATGCCGGATGGATATTTAGTTGAATTTACGATTGAAAATAAGGGCGAAGCAACGGCGGCAAATGTTGTAATTGAGGGGAAACTAGCAAACGGCGAAACAAATGCAATTACCATAGATTATGTCGCTGCCAAATCGGAACAGAAAGGCGGATTGATTTTTAAGGAAAATCCACAGCAAAATAATTTGGAAATAAGAATGATCGGGTATGTAAATCCTTAAAAATGTGATTACTTCAGACGATGAGTTTGACTAAAGGTTGCTCATATCAGATGCTGTTTATACAGATTTTATTTAATGAACAAAAGGGACGGAGAAAGAAAAATGACAGAAAAAACAGCAGAAAAATTTATTGAAGCTTTGGAAAAACTGGAATCCGACCGTGATTTGGAAACAATTGTCAGTTTGCACAGCGAAGATTGTAAAATCGGAAATGTCGTAACGGATAAAAGTTCCGATGCCGGGGAATTTTGGGAAACTTACCGCAAGAGTTTTGATAAAGTGAGTTCGAGTTTCAAAAACAAAATCTTCGCCGAAGGACACGCCGCTTTGGAATGGACGACGAAGGGAACAACATCGGACGGACACGATTTTGAATATCAAGGCGTGAGCATTTTGGAGATCAAAAATGAAAAAATCATACGGTTTTTCGCATATTTCGATCCCGCCGAATTGGGCAGGCAAATGTCTTAAATTTAAGAGGAACTTTATGAGAAACTTAGTCGCCACAACACTTTTATTTTGTATTATTTTAATAATTATAGCGTGCGAACAGACGAACACCGCACAAAATAGTTCAAATAATAGTTCCGTAAATATGGAAGAAAACCAAAATAAAACGATGGAAGAAAAAACTGGAACGGCAATCGAGAAACACATCAAAATAAAGAGTGAAAATAGTTTTGATGACACTTATGCGGCTTTGAAGGAAACCATCGAAGCCAAAGAACCGCTTTCAATCGTGGCAGAACTAGATCATTCCGCCAATGCGAAAAAAGCCGGAATGGAACTTCGCCCGACAAAAATAATTATGTTCGGCAATCCGAAACTCGGAACGCCTCTGATGAAAGAAAATCAAGCAATCGGAGTTGATCTGCCGCAGAAAATGCTTGTGTATGAAGACGAAAAAGGCGATGTTTATGTGGTTTACAATGATCCGAAAACCCTGGCGGAAAATCACGGCATAAACGGACAAGATGAAACTCTGAACAAAATTTCGGAAGCATTAAAAGGTTTGGCAGAAACGGCAGCCAGGAAGAAAAACTAAACAAACAAAAAAATTATGGACGCATTTAAATTTATAAAAAAAGAACACGACCGAATGGACAAAACTTTTGCGGAAATTGCCGACACGACCGAGCAATCAGGCGAAAAACGCGAGGAACTTTTCGAGAAATTGAAAAAAGATCTGGAAATTCATATGAGAATCGAAGAAGCGATTCTTTATCCCGAATTAAAAGCTCACAAAAAGACCGAAGATAAAGGCTACGAAGGAATCGCCGAACATGATGTCGGAAAAAACCTTCTGCGGGAAATGGATTCGATGCCGAAAGATAATAAGGAATGGACGGCAAAATTCGATGTTTTAAAGGAATCTATGGAGCATCACAACAAAGAGGAAGAAGACGATCTTTTTCCCGATGCACGCAAAGTTTTGAGTCAGGAAAAGATTGATGAAATGGGCGAGAAACTTGTCAACGAGAAGAAAAAACTCGAAGCAACTGTGGTTTAATTGAAACTTTTAGTTTGTTGCAAAGGTGGAATTGTAATTTTACAATTCCGCTTTTATTTTTTCTGAATGTATAAAAAATTATAAAAGAGAACTTTAGAATAGTTATATGTATTAAAACTATACATATAACTATTAGCTGAATTTATAAAGCCATATACTCCTAAATACATTAAACATACCGTATCTATTAGGGTAAGCAGTTATATAAATCATCGCTGCAAATATCTTATCCCCGGAATATCGTATTTTTATACGGCACGTAACTTGCATTATTTAGGGTATTGAAAAATCAAAAATCAAATTTATTAATATTTTAAATATTATAATTCATTAGATTTAATAATTTAGCAAATTTAGTAAAAAGATATTTTAGGGGGAAACAAAAATATGTTGATGCAGGTTGTAGTTAGAGATTGGGGAGAAGCAGTAATGTATTCATTTACTGATGCTTTGACCATGTTTTTGGCGGCAATACCGAAAATTATCGGTTTTGTGATTATTCTTATTATCGGTTGGTTCGTCGCCGGTTTATTAGCAAAGGCGGTCGCGGCTCTTTTGAGAACCGTCCAGTTTAATGAGTTGGCACAGAAAGCCGGATTTGCCGATTTCGTTCAGAAAATGGGAGTTGGCACGGACTCTTCCGGGTTTATTGCTTTAATAACAAAATGGTTTGTGCGGCTGATAACTTTGGTTGTTGCATTTGATGCTCTCGGACTTCCGGCAGTTTCTGAAGTTCTCAGAGAACTGCTCCTGTGGCTGCCGAATTTGGTCGTCGCTTTAGTAGTTCTGGTGATCGGCGGTTTAGCGGCGAATGCACTTTCGAGTTTGGTTCGCGGTGCGGCGGCACGCTCCGAATTGGGAAATCCCGAACTTCTCGCAACGATTGCCAGAATTGCGGTTTGGGCTTTTGCAATAGTTATTGCGATAAATCAAATCGGTATCGCTTCAGGACTCGTCAACACATTATTTACAGCAACGGTTGGGGCAGTCGCTTTAGCTTTGGGACTTTCCTTCGGACTCGGCGGACGCGACACGGCGGCGAAAATCGTCAGCGGTTGGTATGAACAAAGCCAGAGAATAAAATCCAATACTAAGGAATTTGCACAGAATATGAAAAAAGAGGTTGAGGCAGGAACAAACGAACCTCTGACGACAACAAGGATCACAGAAACTTTTAAAGATCCGAATTTAGAATAAATCTATCTGAAGTTTAGAGTGCAAAATTAACACTTAATAATATTAAGCGGAATCGAGTTTAATTCTTGGTTTCGCTTTTCTTTTTTGCCATAATGAATTCAAATTGTTATGAAAAATGAAAAAGTAATTCTGCCGATTCTACTTGGCACAAACCGAAAAGATCGGCAAAGTGAAAATGCTGCAAAATGGGTTTTCGGCAAAATGCAGGAACGTGAAGATATTGAAACGCAGTTTTTCGATGTTCGTGATTTCAAACTGCCGCTTGATGATTATGGAACGGGATTGAAAGACCATTTTCCCGAATGGCGTGATGCGATCATCAAAGCAGATGGTTTGGTTGTCGTTACGCCCGAATATAATCACGGTTATCCCGGTGTTATGAAATCCGTGATGGATTTGCTTTTGAAAGAATATATCCATAAAGCGGTTGCATTTGTCGGTGTTTCGGCTGGAGTTTGGGGCGGAACTCGTGTCATCGAAGCGTGTGTTCCGATGGTTCGTGAACTCGGTTTGGCAGTAACTTTTTCCGATCTGAATTTTCCAAATGTGCAGAAAAAGTTTGACGAAGACGGCAAATTGCTTGATGATGCTTATGAAAAAAGAGTTAAGGAATTTTTGGATGAAATCGTTTGGATGAGCCGTAGTCTGAGATGGGGAAGAGAGAATTTAGAATCGAAACATCACTAAGATCAGGAGATAAATATTATGGTAAATAATGAAAAATATATCGTTGCGGCAAGAGTTGAAACTGATAATAAAGACTGCATCGTTGCACCTGCGGACTCGATGATTATGGCAACGCATAAGAAAATTTTCGGTCCTGATACAAAAGAAAATTGCGAAAATTGGAAACGCAAAAATTGCAGATAACTTTTTATAGTTTGGAAATTAATATGAAATTGCTTACCTTTATTTTTACAATTTTGATTTTGGGTGGACAAATTATATTTGCCCAAGCACCCGATTCTGAAATTTTTCTTTTTTCGATTGATAAAAAAGACGGAAAATACACTTTCACAAACGGCAAAAATATCACCAACAACAAAGGTTATGATAATCAACCATCATTTGCACTAGATAATAAATCAATTTTATTTACTTCAAGCAGACGCGATAACAATTTTGACATTTATGAATATAATTTAACGGACGGCAAAATTTCTCCGCTTATAAATTCGGAAGATAATGAATACACGGCGAAATCGTTTGATGAAAAAACGATAAATTTTGTGCGTGAAGGCAAAGACGATCAGTTAATGACGGTTTTCAAATATGACCGCAAAACGAAAAAGGAAACGTCCGCTTTCAAGATCAAAGAACCAATCGCATATTATGCTTTCAACAAAAACGGCGAAGCACTCGTTTGGGTGCGTTATGCCTCTATAATGAACTTTGTTGATCCCGAAAAAAACATCAATCGATATGTCACAAATTATGCACAACCGAGCGTTCCGCATCTGATCCCGAACACAAATAATTTCAGTTTTATGCAGCGACAGCCCGACGATTCGCTTTGGATAAAAGAATTTAATCCGCAGACGCAAGCAGTTCGCCCGATTGTGCAAAGCAAAGATGAAAAGAAAGATTACGCTTGGATGCCGGATGGAAGTTTGCTTACGGGAAGCGGCAGCAAGTTGTTTCGCTTTGATGAAAGGAGCGATAAGGATTGGCAATTGGCAGCAGATTTAAGTTCGTTTGGAATCAAAGATATTACGCGAATGTCCGTGAGTTCTGACGGGAGATATTTGGCTTTAGTGAGCAACCAATAATTATGAGAAAACAAATGATCTATACAAATACTCCAACCGTGCCGAACAGGGAAATTTCCGAAGTTCTCGGAGTCGTAACGGGAAATGTCGTCCAGACAAAACACATCGGAAATGATATTTTGGCAAGTTTCAAAACGATTGTCGGCGGCGAAATTTCGGCTTATACGGATATGCTCACCGAAGCCCGCCACAAAGCGATCAGCCGTATGGTCGAAGCCGCTCTGGAAATGGATGCGGACGCAATTGTTTCCTTACGTTTTACAACAAGTTCGATTATGAAAAACGCTTCGGAGATTCTTGTTTACGGAACTGCTGTGAAGTTAAAAGCATAAAATTTTTTTGATAATTACTGAATTAGTCTTCTAATAATTTGTACATCTTAAACTGCAATGCCTGTTAAATCTGAAAATGTAATTTATACGAATGACCGTAAACTATTGCTTCTTCTGCAAACTCCTTTTGGATAAATTAAAAAAAGACATCAAAATAATGAGATGTCTTTAATAAAAAATAAATTGGAAATACACCCGGCACGACTCGAACGTGCGACCCCCTGCTTAGAAGGCAGGTGCTCTATCCGGCTGAGCTACGGGTGCTTAAAAAGGCAATGAAAATGTTAGCGATTGAACTGATTTAAGTCAACTCATTAAATAACATAAAACCTAAAAACGCTAAAATCCCGACAATTACGGGGAGTAAACCGAAAATCACCAGCCAGACCGAATCATTGTGAAAAGAAATTTTCGGCAGTTTTTTAAAATCAATCATTTATTATTGTCCTTTAACATATATATTTCTTCAAGCATCTTCTCATAAACTTCCGTTTCATTCATCTCGCTCGTATCAATTACAAACGCATCTTCCGCAATTCTCAAAGGCGAATCCTCGCGACTGACATCTCTTTTATCACGTTCATTTATTTCATCCAGAGTTTGCTCAAAACTCACCGCCCGTCCGCGTTCTAAATCTTCCTCAAAACGCCTTCTCGCACGGGCTTCGGGTTTTGCGGTTAGAAAAAATTTGATGTCAGCATTCGGAAAAACCACAGTTCCAATGTCGCGTCCATCCAAAACCGCCCCGTTTACAGATGTTTCACCTAACTTTCGCTGACGCTCGACCAAATTTTTGCGAACTTCCGAAATTCCCGAAACTATCGAAGCTATTTGGCTCACATCATTTGTGCGAATTTCTTTTGAAACATCGCTTCCATTTAATAAAACCTGCAAACTATCAGGTTCGCCGACCAACTCAATATCTGAAATTCCAGCAGTTTCAATAACTTTCTCTTTATTGGCAACATCAATTTCCGCCCGTAAAACCGCCAATCCGACGGCACGATACATCGCTCCCGTGTCGAGGTAAAGCAAGTTCAATTTCTTGGCAAGCATTTTTCCGAGCGTAGATTTTCCCGCTCCCGAAGGTCCGTCAATGGCAATAATCATTTGTTAGTGTTCTGTAGTTTTTATTTTTGGATTAGTTGTCGTAGAGTTTTCTAATTCAAAATCTTCATCATCTTCTGTCGCTTCTAGCGGATAAGTATACCAAACAAGCGTTGCTCCGTAATCTTTCGCTTCAGCAAAATACTGTCTGTCTTCCGTTGTTTCGCAATCTTCTTCGTTATACCACACATTATCGCCTTCCAATCTAAGAGGAATCCAATCATTTTGTTTTATATAAAATTTTGCTAATTCAACTGCACCATCTTCCAATGCAAAATCAATCCAACAATTTACATAAGCACCACCAAATTCTTCCGCCGCTTTTGCATTTTTGTTCTGATTTGGAATCGTTTTAAAGGTTACTAACCACATTATTTAAGTATATTCTCCAAAACATTAAGAGTTGTTTCAATATCATCACACGAAACGTCATAATGCGTAACCATTCTAATTTGATTACCGAATGGAATTGCTAAAATGTCGTTTTCTTTTAACTTTTCGCAGATTTCATTCGATGAAAGTTTTGTGTCCGTTACATCAAAAATCACGATATTTGTTTGAACGCTTTTCGTGTCAATTTGCACACCTTTCAAATTTGCCACGCCTTCCGCTAAAATTCGTGCGTTTTCGTGATCTTGATAAAGTGTTAAACGCGATTCTTCCAAAGCGACCAAGCCCGCTGCCGCCAGAATTCCGACCTGCCGCATTCCGCCGCCGAAACGCTTTCGCCAGACTCTTGCTTCATTAATAAAATCTTTTTCGCCAACCAATATCGAACCAACCGGAGCACCCAACCCTTTTGATAAACAAAACTGCACCGAATCGCATTTTTTTGACAAATCCGTAACGGACGTATTCAACGCCACCGAAGCATTAAAAATTCTCGCACCGTCCAAATGAACGGGAATTCCCAGTTCGTGTGCCTTGTCGCAAAGTTCTTCACAATGTTCGGCGGTCATTACAGTTCCGCCCGCGAGGTTGTGCGAATTTTCCAAACATATCAAACCTGTCGGGCAGGCATAATATGGCTGATTGATATGCAATGCGGGTTCAATATCCGACCATTTTAAAATACCATTTGGATTTTCGCTTCTAATGGGGCGAATCAAAACACCCGAAACAACCGAAGGCGTTCCCATTTCGTAATTAAAAATATGCCCGCGTTCTTCGATAATAATTTCATCGCCCTGCCGCGTGTGCAGTTTGACAGCAACCTGATTTCCCATCGAACCCGTGGGCATAAAGATAGCCGCTTCCTTGCCAAATAATTCGGCGGCTTTTTCCTGTAATTTTATTACGGTTGGGTCTTCCGCATAAACATCGTCACCAACTTCCGCTTCTGCCATCGCTTTCCGCATCGCCGGAGTCGGTTTTGTAACTGTATCGCTTCTTAAATCAATCATTGTTTTCCTTTGTAAATAATATTGTCTGACAATCGAACGGATTAGGATGGTCTTCGCAAAAAAATTCAAATTTATTTTTCATTTCTTCACAGCAACAGTTCAAATTTTAACTCCTCCATTTCAAAATAACAGCTTCTTTGATCGGATGCTCCATTTTGCCGCCATTTTGTTGGGCTTTTTGATACGCATTTTTTAATTGAAAATACCATTTTGCCTGTGTGTCGGCATCATCAATCAAGATAAGTTTCGGATTATCACGCAAGCCGACGGATTGCTTTTCCATAATACTTTGGTCTTGTCCGATAAATTTTTTGGCAAAGATTTTATAGAGACTTTTGACGAAGGGAACGCCGTTTAGAATGTTCCACGCGGCGACAAAATCAAGGCGTGATTCTTTGTCGGTGATCGGTGTCACGATGGCTTGCGAACTGAACCAGTATTTGCCGCAACGGATCAATTCCAAACGGCGATTCGGTAGAACAAAATCAATTTGTGTTGTGATCGGTTCATTATAAATATTCAGCAGTTTATAAGCCGCACTGTTGTTTGAAGGCGTGTGCGAACTCATCCGAAAGCCGTCTGGAATCGGCTCGAATTTTTTGGCTTTCTCGTGAATGCTTTTCTGTTTTCGCCACCACCAGGATTGATGGACGAAAGGACCGTGAGCAGGATCCATCAAACCGATAATTCCGTGATCCATATCACATTTCAGAACATTGGAAGTTACGTGAGTTTTGTAATTTTCGGAAAAGGTTTCGAGGTTTGGAACTTGTTTGTTTTCTTTTACTTTATCCTCCGCAATATAAACCCAAATCAGTCCGTCGCGTTCTTCGCAAGGAAAATTTTTTGTGCGAATACGTTCAGTTTTGACGGGAGAATCAGGCATCAGCGAAGGGATTTCCGTGCAAACGCCTTCACAATTAAATTTCCAACCGTGATAACAGCACTCAACTTCTTTGCCGTCAAATCTGCCGTCCGAAAGCGGAATTCCACGATGCGGGCAATGATCGTCGAGTGCGGAAACTTCACCGTTTTTATCACGCAAAATCAGAAACGGGCGATTGCACAACATCTGCCGTTTCATCTCTCCGCGTTTCAAACCGGATGCGGGAAGTGCCGCATACCAGAAGTTTGTCGGGAATTGTTCATGTGCAATTTCTGACATTTTTTTATGTTATACATTTGTGAAAATTTTGGGAAATGTACAAGTGTTTTGCTGAAATTATTCCAGCTCAAACTTTTCAATATCCCAATCCGCAGATTTTGCTCCGGCAAGATATGCACTTTCTAAAAATTCGAGAATCGCTTCCCGTGGATCGTCGGATTTTCGCACGTCATCATACATCAAAATCGCCATCGCTCCGTTATCTGTATTCCATTCCGCCGAATCTGGTTTGAGCGGTTTTTTCGGCAGATTTTCGGGTTCGGGAGCGGTGTAAGAATAAAATGCCGGAGCGGGAACATTGTCATCGCCCGCCCAAAAACCGAAGCTGATGACTTCGTGCGAATCTGCACGGCGTTCGACAATTCCCGCATCTTTCTTTTCGGGAGCTTTTCTGCCGGAAAATCTTGTAACGGCTAGATCAAAACTGTGCCAAAAAAGATGAACGGGAGTTGATTTCCCAATAAAGCGTCCGCGAAATTCTGTGAAAATGTCATTAATCGAAGTTAAAATTTTGTGAAATTTTTCGATATATTCTTTGTCGTAGGATTTAAATTCCGTGTTTTCTGCAAAAGGTATTTTCGTCAGTCCTTCGTAGGGAATTGCTTTTATTTTTTTGCCCGCGAATTACACGAATCTGCACGAATATCCTTATTTTATATTAAATAATCATTTTTCTTATTCGCGTTTATTTGCGTAATTCGCAGGCAAATTCTTTTCACGGCTTTAGCCATTTTGCCAGATTTGCGACATAAGTTTTTATGTCTTCCAATTTTTCGGGACTTTCTTTGACTTCATTGCCCGGCGGTTCTTCTAAAAATGTCGGACAGCCCATCGTCGTATCCCAGTTGTAATCAACCAAATGATGAAAACTCGATTCGGCAACGGCACTTCCCAGATTGTTTCCGTGTTGGTCAGAGCTTTTTTCAAAAGCGACGAGCAGATTGAATTTGTTTTCCGTTGTCAAACTTTTTCCTTTGGCGATGACGCTTGCCGAATCATCATCTTCGGGTTTGCCGATACCGCCTTCATGCGGATGTGCGGGGAAGTATTCGATTGTGCTTCCATCGGATTTTTTCAAAAGTTCGTGGACAGGTTCGATAACTTCTATCTTTTGATAATCTCCGTTTGCTCCCGAATGATAGTTTGGGAAATCTATGTTTTTTGTCGCATTATCATCGCGTTGGTTACGGTCTTCACGCGGATCGTTTTGTTTTGAATTAAAATAATGAGCTTTGCCGACTCCGCCCAATGTGCAAAGTGAAGTTCCCATATCTTCGTGGTCGCGTGTGGCTAGGATTCCGCCGCCGCGTTGACGAAATTTGGTAACTCCTTCACAATCTGATTTCGATAAACCGTCGCCCGTATCTAATGCAAAAAGCCAGATTTCATCAAAATCCGAACTGCCCAAATTGCTCAAGATCGGATCATTTCCCGCATTGTCTTCTTCACGATTTCGGGCAACTACTTCATAAAGTTCTTCGCCGTCTTCATCTTTTAACGATTCAAGATGCTGCCGAAGAAGCGAAAAACGCCCGATGTGCCAGTCGTCTTCATCAAATTTAATTGTCGTTTGTAGTAAAATTTTTGTTCTGCTCATACTTTCTCTACCCCCTTGTAAATTTAAAATTATTCATTTTGCAGTGTTTCATAAAACAAATCATCAACGTAGCAATAGCCCCAATCTTCACCTTTTTCAAACGATTTGATGATCGGATGATTTGTTGAACTAAAATGTTTCGTTGCGTGTTTATTGGGCGAAGAATCACAACAGCCGACGTGACCGCAAGATTTACATAAACGCAAGTGAACCCAGCTTTCGCCGATTTTCAGACAATCTTCGCAATCCTCTGCACTTGGTGTAACTTCTTTAATCTCGCTTAAATGTTCACATTTAGTCATAATTTATTATATTCTTTCAGTTTTGCCATTCTCAAACTATTTCGCAAACGGCACAAATCTTTCATCTTCATAGCACCAAGCCCAGGTTTCGTCTTGCTCAAGCGACAAAATTATCGGATGTTCGCTGTCGTGAAAATGCTTTGTGGCGTGTTTATATTTGGAAGAATCGCAGCAGCCGATATGACCGCAACTCGTGCAGAGCCGCAGATGCACCCATTTGTAATTGTTTTCGACGCATTCTTCACAAACTATTTCGCCGGTTGGTTCTAAAATCCGTATTTCGTCAGTATGTTCGCAGGGCGAAGTTTTTTCGGCATCAATTTTGGCAACACTTCCGTAACGATTTTCAACCCAGACACCGAAGCCCAATATAAAAAGGAAAACAACAAGCGAAGCAAGCGGCGGAATTACCTGTCCGATAAACAAAAGCAAAAGCGAAACGATTATCGCCGCAAGTCGGACATACATCAGATTGCAACTGTCAGATGCAAGTTTGATTGCCGTAATTGTTGCTAAATAAACAGCGATTCCGCCGGCGAGAAGTGCGAGTGTCGGAAAATGCAGATGGCTTTCGCCGGCACCCGTTTCCATCACGGCGTGTTCGACACCGATGCCGATGGCGACGATGCTTGCGACAATAAAGAAATGTCCGTAGAGATAGACAAAACGAGGCAAGAGCGAATCTGCTCTGATCGCACTATCTTCGACAAAGTCAAAATTTATCCACCAGATCGCTGCTGCCATCGCAAAGCCTAAAAATGCTGCTGTCAATGCCGACAAATTCCAGTCTGTTCCCGAAACGCCGGTTGCTGTAGCGACAACTGCTTCGCCGAGAACGATAATCGTAAAAAGTCCGAAGCGTTCAGGGATATGTTCAAAATCTATCGGTAGAATTTGCAGGTTTTTGACATTTAAAAACGGTGTTGCCAGTTCGACCAAGACGGCAATTGCCCAAAATGCATAATGATACGGCGGTGGCAACAAAAGCGAAATAAGCCAAACTGCGACCGCGATTGAAAACCCTGTAATAAAACGCAAACTCATCGAGCGGGCAATCGGAACGTGATAAGCGGAACGTGCGTAAAGTGCGATGAGAACGAGCCGCACCGCAACATAACAAACAACAAACGAAAAATCGCCCTGCGGAGTAAAACTTTTTGCGAGAGTCATTGATAAAACCGCAACCGCAAACATCCCGGCAAATATCGAAACACGATAAATCGTTTCATCGCTTTCAAAACGGTCGGAGTAAAATGTAAAACCGATCCAAGTCCACCAGATCGGTATAAACAAAGCGATGAATTTCAAAGTTACCGCAGCGTCGGGATGTTTGGCTAGAATTTGAGCGATCTGGGCGACTGCTAAAACAAAGACCAAATCGAAAAAAAGTTCGAGCCAACTGGCGTGGCGTTCGCCTTCATTATTTCCAAGTGTCAGAAGGCGTGGACGATTTTTCGATGTTGAATTTTCGTTTGATTCCGCCATAAATTCTAAATGGTTTAACCTGCGTTATCCGCAACTTCGATTTCGCCGTGCGTTTGCTTTAGTATATCGGAAAGCGATTTGCCTAAATCCTGCAAGAGTTTTTTCATTTTTTCATCCTGCATTTCTTCGCTGTCGCCCTCAAACATTTTGTGAACACCGCCGACTGCGATTTCCGTCGGTAAAACACTTGTCAACATAATCGAAAGCACGCCGCGTAGATGTCCTAAACAGCGGATTCCGCCGAAGGAACCCGGCGAAGCAGTCATAATCGCCGCTGCTTTTCCTTTAAAAACTTCGATCATTTCGTAATCCTCCGATTTACGTGAAACGAAATCAAACACGTTTTTCATTCCGCCCGGCAGAGAAGCATTATATTCGGGTGAGGAAATCAAAAATCCATCGTGTTCGCCGAAAATCTTTTGCAGTTTCTTAGCGTTTTCGGGAAAGCCTTCGCCTTTGTGCTCGTCTTCGTTATAAACCGGCAGCGGATTGTCTTCGAGTTTGATATATGTAACTTCCGCACCGCCTTTTTCCGCCCCTTCGATAGCGACTTTAACGACTCTTTTGTTATATGAATCTTTTCGCAGACTTCCTGCAAAAGCGAGAATTTTTGGTTTTTTTGCCATTTGAATTTTGTTGTCTCCTGAAAATTTATTTGTATTCTAAGTCTGCCACGAACCGACTCAAAATAGAAAGCTGCCGATTGATTTGGACTTGTCATTTGCAGAGGCTTATAATCAGCGGAGTAATAAAAATCTAAAACTCAAGCGAGGAAAATAAATGTCGAAAATTAAATTGGCGTTAATAGTTGCAGTTGTTTTTGCTTTTCAGGTCGGCGGAATTTTTGCTCAAACTCTGGGAAAACCGGGCGAGCAGACTGGAAAGGGAACAGTAATTTTAAAAGCCGCACGAATTATTGACGGAACTGGAAAAGCTCCGATTAAAAACGGTTTGGTTGTGATTGAAGATAATAAAATCACCGCCGTCGGAACAAGCGATAATGTCAGAATTGCAGCAAACGCAAAGGTCATAGACCTGGGCGATGCAACCATAATGCCCGGATTTATTGATGCACACACGCATATTATCGGGCGTGTTCTCGGCGATTCCGAAGGTCAAAACGCCCTTTTTCGTGATTATGATTCTTTCGGTGCAATTCTCGCCGTCGGCAATGCACAAAAAACTCTGATGGCTGGATTTACAACGATTCGCAATGTCGGTGCGGCGAATTTTGATGATCTGACACTTAGAAAAGCGATAAACGAAGGATGGATTGTCGGACCGCGTATGCTGACCGCCGGACATTCGCTCGGAATTACGGGCGGACATTGCGACGAAAACGGTTACAAACCCGGAATGGCGGACGGCGATTACAAAACCGGAATTGCCGACGGTGTGGATCAGGTTCGGGCGGCGGTTCGTTATCAGATAAAATATGGTGCGGATTTGATAAAAACCTGTGCAACGGGCGGAGTTTTATCCGAAGGCGATGCGGTTGGAGTTCAGCAATATTCGTTTGAAGAAATGAAAGCGATGGTTGATGAAGCAAAACAGCACGAACGAAAGGTCGCCGCCCACGCCCACGGCACGGAAGGCATAAAAGTTGCGACTCGTGCCGGCGTTGCATCAATCGAACACGGCTCTTTCCTCGATGTCGAAGGTGCAAAATTGATGAAAAAGAGCGGTACATTTCTCGTGCCGACTTTGATGGCTGGCGAAGCAGTTGAGAATCTTGCCAATAAAAAATTCTTAACGGGGTTACGTGCGGAAAAATCCTACGCCGCCGCAAACGCAATGCGAAATATGATAAAAATCGCCGTTGAAAATAATTTGCTGATCGCACTCGGCACGGATTCCGGCGTAATCCCGCACGGCACAAACGGACACGAATTTACATTAATGGTCAATTGGGGCGGAATGAAACCGCTCGATGCGATCACGGCGGGAACTTTGAACGGTGCGAAATTATTGGGTTTAGATAAAACAATCGGCTCTCTCGAAGTAGGAAAATACGCCGATATTGTTGTGGTTAAAGGTAATCCTTTGGAAAATATCAAACTGTTAGAAAACGTGGATTTTGTGATGAAGAACGGTGTAGTTTATAAGGGAAATAATTAACAGGATAGGCAGGATATTCAGGATAATTTCGCTTTTTCTATCCTGCTCATCCTGTCTATCCTGTTTGAATAATTTCATGATTAAAATTTTTCAAGACAAAACTCCAAAAATTCACGAAAGCGTTTTCGTTGCGGAAAATGCTGTGATTATCGGCGATGTCGAAATCGCACAGGACGCAAGCATTTGGTATAACTGCGTTCTTCGTGGTGATGTCAATTATATAAGAATCGGCGAGAAAACAAATATTCAAGACGGCACGATAATTCACGTTTCACGAAAAACAAATCCGACAGTTTTGGAACACGAAGTAACCGTCGGACATTCGGCAACGATTCACGGCTGCTATATTGAAACAGGAAGTCTAATCGGCATCGGTGCGATAATTTTAGATGGTGCGAGAATCGGAAAAAATTCATTAGTCGCGGCAGGTTCGCTCGTTACGCCAAGAACTCAAATTCCTGAAAGATCGCTCGTTATGGGAAGTCCGGCAAAAGTTAAACGCGAAATGACTGAAGATGAAGTAAAAGATTTGGAAAGATTCTGGAAAGGTTATGTTGAGTTAAACGGAATCTATAAAATAGAGTCTTAAAAACTTTTGCGAATCTCTGCGTCTTTAACTTTGCGTTCTTTGCGGTAAAATAAAAGATTAACCGCAAAGAACGCAAAGTTTTTCGCAAAGGTCGCTGAGAGAGAAATTATGAGTAATACAAATCCGGCACGCGGAATGCGTGATTTTCTTCCTGCCGATATTCGCAAACGCAATTATGTTATCGGCATCATCCGCGAAGTTTACGAAAAATACGGCTTCGAGCCGCTTGAAACTCCTTCGATTGAAAACCTTTCGACGCTGACCAATAAATACGGCGAAGAAGGCGACCAACTGATGTTCAAAATCCTCAAACGCGGCGAAAAACTTGCGAAAGAATTGGAAGAAGGAAAGATAAAAAACGAAAACGAACTAACCGATTTGGCGTTGCGTTATGACTTGACCGTTCCGCTGGCGAGAGTCGTCGCCAACTACAAAAACGACCTGCCGAAATTCTTCAAACGCTACCAAATCCAACCCGTCTGGCGTGCCGACCGTCCCGCCCGCGGACGCTACCGAGAATTCTACCAATGCGACGTTGACGCAATCGGCTCAAAATCAATGCTCGTCGAAGCGGAATTAATTTCAGCGGTTTGTAGGATTTTAGAGGAATTAGGATTTGAGAATTTTGTAGTTCGGATAAATCACAGAAAACTTTTAGAAGACATTTTAGTTGTAGCAGGTGTGCCAGAAGATAAATTTGTAGATGTGTTAGTGGCTCTTGATAAGTTAGATAAAATTGGGCAAGAAGGTGTTACAAATGAGTTTATTCAGCGTGGAGTTAGTCCTACTGTAACTGAAAAACTTTTGGTCTTTTTTGAATCAATTATAAATAGTGATATAAAAAATGTTTTAGGTAAATCATCAACTCAAAAGTTTATGAATTTACAAAAACAAATATCTAAAATTCAAAAAATACTTTCAGAACAGAGAACGGGATTTGCAGACGCTTTTAAGGATATATTAAAACAGATAGATATTAAGATTGATTCTGATACAAAAGAGCTAGAAGAAAACTTTTCGGCTCACGATGGCAGCGATTTAGGAGAGTTAAAAACTAAGGCTGTTAAAGCCTCTAAAAATATTGACAAATATTTCCTCAGACTTGAGAACAATTACAAATTACAGTATTTGCTTAATTTCATAAGTGGTAATTCCAAAGTTAAGGTAGATGGTTTTTCAGACATTTTTACAATTCTTAATCTTATCGAATTTTCAAATCGGGTGGTATTTGATCCAAATCTTGCTCGTGGTTTGTCATACTACACAGGAGCAATTTTTGAAGTCGTTTTAACAAACGGCGATTTTTCGGGAAGTATCGCCGGTGGCGGACGTTATGACGGTTTGATCGGAATGTTCGGCAAAGAAGAAATTCCCGCTGTCGGCTTTTCGCTCGGACTTGAACGCATTCTTTTGATAATGGAAGAACGCGGAGAATTTGAACGATTAGAAAAAGAAGGAAAATTGGAAACAAAATCCGCAGATGTTTTGGTAACTATTTGGAATGAAGAAACGGCGGGCGAATCATTAAAATTAGCAAACGAACTCCGCCAAAAAGATTTGCGTGTTCTCGTTTATCCACAAGCCGATAAACTCGGTAAACAGTTTAAATACGCCGATCAAATTGGAATCGAAAATGCAATTATATTACGAGATGAGGAAATTGCAGAAAATAAGGTAAAGATTAAAAATCTGCAAACAGGTGAAGAAGAAATTGTTTCAAGAGAGAAAGTGTTTACAAAAATTAACGTAAAATGAATGAAGAAATTACCAAACTCTTAAAACCTCTTGCTAAAACATCAACTAAATTAAACTTGAAAAAAGTTGATAACTTTGAGGATTTGCCCTTGATCGGAACGCATTTCGGCGGACAGCCGTATGCAGAGGCAGGAGATGAATATCCTGTTTGCCCGACTTGCTCAAATTCTCTCACATTCATTTACCAAATTGATACTCGACAAGGTTTTCACGAAAAGCCGAAACATATTGAGTTTTTTACATTTTTTTACTGTGTGAAATGTTTCCCTTGGGGCTTTGAAAATGATCCGAAAGGACAATGGATTGTCAGAACCTACAATCAGCCCGATGAAATTAAATTCGTTAAAATTCAACCGTATACCAAGACTTTATATGAAGTTCAGCCTTGTATCGTAAATGCCGAAAAAATTACTATTTTCCCCGATTATGAAGAACTTGATAATCTATCAATAGAAATTTCAAATGCTGTCAAGGAAATTAATATTGAAGATTTTTGGGACGAATATGATGAAGCGGTTGAAGAACTAGGCGGCTTTACAAGTTCGGCATCAACTATCGGCGGTTATCCTTTTTGGGTGCAAAATGCAGATGTTTTTAACTGTGAGATTTGCGAAAATCGTATGAAATTGTTGGTACAGATAGATTCTGAAGAAGATGCAAATTTAAATTGGGGCGATAGTGGTTTGATATATTTGTTTTTCTGTGAGAATCATCCCGCTGAAATAAAATTTACTTTGCAATGCTATTGAAATTGGCAAATCGAATCACTTACAAAAACATATTGTCAAAATAGATTTGTTACAAAATAGACCTCAGCAGTATATTTAAGACAGAGGGAGAAATTTATGCGTTATAAATTAATTATAAGTAATCACTCACAATTAAGTTAGACTATATTTGAAGTTTGAAAACTTTATTCTCAGACTTCTGCCAAATTCATTTAAGGCTTGCTTGACCGAATAGCAAAGTCGTTCTTTGTCTTCATAATC
>JALZKH010000154.1 GCA_030859345.1 Acidobacteriota bacterium
GATTATGAAGACAAAGAACGACTTTGCTATTCGGTCAAGCAAGCCTTAAATGAATTTGGCAGAAGTCTGAGAATAAAGTTTTCAAACTTCAAATATAGTCTAACTTAATTGTGAGTGATTACTTAAACTCAAAAAAGATACTTTCAAAAATGCTCCCTTAATAATTTCATTATTTCAACTTAATACTGAAGGCAACAAAAAGCTAAAAGCTAAGTTCGATATGACTTGTGAGGATTTGGGCAAAGTCTTAGATGAAAAGCGACGTTAATATAAATTGCTAGATTTTTGCCTATTTTTTTTAGCTGGAATAAATTCTTCACCTTTCCTTGTGAAACATTTCACGCAACTGTATCATAATGTGTGATAAATTAGGTGAAAGCTATGAATCAAACAAATGGAAAACCAAAAGTTGTAATAATCGGTGGCGGATTCGGTGGTTTGGAAGCGGCGAAAAGATTGGGCGGGAAAGATGTTGAAGTTACGTTGGTTGATAAGAAAAATCATCATACATTTCAGCCTTTGCTTTATCAGGTGGCGACGGCGGTTTTATCGGCGGGTGAGATCGCTTCGCCGATTCGGAGAATTTTGCAGGGGAATAAAAATATCGAAGTCGTTTTGGGCGAGGCGGTTGGATTTGATTTGGAGAAACAAACTGTTGAATTGCTTTACAGCGACAAAGTTCCCTACGATTATTTGATAATTGCGGCTGGTGCGAGGCACGCTTATTTTGGACACGACGAATGGGAAAACCTGGCACCGGGTTTGAAAACCGTTGAAGACGCTTTAGAAATTCGACGGCGTGTTTTGCTGGCGTTTGAAATTGCCGAACACGAAGCGATTTTGACTGGAACGCACGAGCCTTTGAATTTTGTGGTGATCGGCGGCGGTCCGACGGGCGTTGAACTTGCGGGAGCGATTGCGGGAATCGCACGGCAAGCGTTGGCGAAGGATTTTCAGGCGATTGATACGACGAAAGCAAAGGTCAAACTTTTTGAAGGCTCAAAGCACGTTTTAGGAACTTATTCCGAAGAACTTTCGGTCAAAGCTGAAAAACAATTAGAAGATTTGGGCGTTGAAGTTTTTACGAATAGTTTTGTGGATGATGTCGAACCGGGTAAAATAAAGGTTGGTGAAAAATGGATGAAATCAAGCGTAACGCTTTGGGCGACGGGTGTTGCCGCATCGCCTCTCGGAAAATATTTGAATGCGGAAACAGATAAGGCGGGCAGAGTTTTAGTAAATAAAGATTTGACCGTTCCGAATCAAGAAAACATTTTTGTCATCGGAGATATGGTTTCCTTAAAACAGGAAAACGGCGAACACGTACCGGGCGTTGCACCTGCCGCAATTCAGATGGCACAAAATGCGACGGCAAATATTTTGCGAGATTTAAAGGGCGAACCGCGTAAGGATTTTGAATATACCGACAAAGGAAGTATGGCGACGATCGGACGCAATAAGGCGATTGTCGAAGTCGGAAACTGGAAATTTTCGGGTTATTTTGCGTGGCTGATGTGGTTGTTTGTCCACGTTCTGACGCTTATCGGATTTCGCAACAGACTTTCCGTTATGAGCAGTTGGTTGTGGGCATATTTCACAAGAAACCGTAGTGCTTTGCTGATAACAGGCGATGCCGAGCAACTGAGCGAAGTCATAAGTTATATGCGTGAACTTCCCGAATCTGTGAAACCGCCGCAAATCGAGGCGAAAAAATCTAAAGAAAAATCCGTCAATTAACAAACCAATTTTTTTATAGTAACCTTTGCTTATACTTTTTGCGTATTAGCAAGGTTTTCTATTTTAGATTTTTTATTAATAACTCCGAACTTAAATGAAAAAAAATTCCATCTCTTTAATTTTATTACTAATCTTTTCAATTTCTATTTTCGCAAGCGAACCTTCGATCTGGTCAATTAATTCGCGTGATGACGTTGTGAGAGGAGACGCGAAAGGCGTTTCAATAAACGATAACGGTTCGATCACGCTTGCACCGAAATTGACCGAAGTTTTCAAAACCGATCAACCATTTGTCTGGTCGAGTGCGGTTGATAATTCGGGAAACGTCTATCTCGGAACAGGCGGCGACGGAAAAGTTTTAAAAGTTGATGAACGCGGAAAAGGAACACTTTTTTATGATTCGGCGGAATTAAATATTACGGCTTTGGCGGTTGGAAATGACGGCACAGTTTATGCCGGAACTTCGCCTGACGGCAAGGTTTATCGAATCTCATCTAGCGGAACGGCAAGCATTTATTTTGAACCGAAAGAAAAATATATCTGGTCGCTGGCGATGATGAGTGATGGAAGTCTAGCGGTTGGAACGGGTGAAAACGGCAAGATTTATAAAGTAAAATCAGCAAATGCAACTCCAAACACTTCCCTTTTATTTGATACGAGTGAAACTCATATTATTTCGCTGGCAAGCGACAAAAACGGAAATCTTTATGCCGGAACGGATTCGGAAGGTTTGGTTTTGCGTTTTTCAGCGGACGGAAAACCATTTGCTCTGCTGGATTCGTCGTTGAGAGAAATTCACGAAATTTCAGTCGCAAATGACGGTTCGATATATGTTCTGGCATTGGGCGACTCCGCATCGGTTGCCGAACCAAAAACCGAGGATAAAAAGAAAGAAGTGAAAGCAGTTACGGTTGCAAATAAAAAAGGGGCAATACCAACACCAAAGACACCAGAGAAAAGCCGTTATGATCTGACTTCGGCAAAATCAGCCGTTTACCGGATTTTGCCCGACGGAGGTAATGATATTATCTGGAATTCGGACAAAGTTGCCGCATTTGCAATTCAGGCAAATCCGAATGGAAACGGTGTCTTAATCGGAACTTCAGATAAGGGAAGAATCTATTCAGTAACAAACGATGCCCGCGAAACTCTGCTTTTACAAACTGATGAAGAACAGGTTTCGACCTTTAAAGTTCGCGGAAATCAAGTTTTTGCAACAAGTTCAAATCAGGGAAAATTATTTCGTTTCGGTCAGGAAACTTTAGCTGAAGGCACTTACGAATCGCCCATTTTAAATGCCGATTCCGTTGCAAGTTGGGGTAGAATTTGGTGGCGTTCGAGCGGAAATGTGCAAATTCAAACCCGCAGCGGAAACACGGCTGAAGCAGATGAAACTTGGAGCGTCTGGAGTAATTCTCTGACAAATCAAACCGGCGGACAGGTTGCGAGTCCGAAAGCTCAGTATCTACAGTGGCGTGCGATTTTGAAAAGTTCAAACCCTAATTCAAGCGTCAGCGAAGTCAATGTTTCATTTCTACCGAGAAACATCTCGCCTGAAATTCTTTCGATTGAGATTTTGCCGGCAAACGTCGGACTTGCTTCAAATCCTGATATGCAACTTGACCCGAATATTCAGGCTTTAGGACTTGATCCGGCAGATTTCGGCATCATTATTCCGCCGAGCATTCCGCGAAGAATTTTTCAAAGCGGAGCTAAATCCCTGCAATGGACTGCCGAAGACCGCAACGGCGACGACTTGCTTTATTCGATTTATTACAGACAAGTGAGCGAACCGAATTTCAAACTTTTGCGTGAAAATTTAAAAGACACATTTTATACGATTGACGGTTTAGCTTTGGCGGACGGGCGTTATATTTTCAAAATCGTCGCCAACGATTTGCCGTCAAATCCGATTTCAAATGCACTTTCGGGCGAGCGAATCAGCGAACCGTTTGATATTGATAATTCCGCACCACAAGTTTCGGCAATCGGAACGCCACAAATAAACGGCGAAAACGTCCGCATAGTTTTCGAGGCAAAGGAAAATTCGAGTTTTATAAAACGTGCTGAATATAATGTAAACGGGGGCGATTGGAAAACCGTGTATGCCGATGATGGAATTTCCGACAGTCAAAATGAGCGTTACACAGTAAATTTAACACTGAAAATTTCGGGTGAATATTCAGTCGCCATACGAGTTTTCGATTCAAGCGGAAACGCGGGCAATGCAAGAGTTATGGTTAAAAAATAAGAAAAAAACGGACAACGGAAAGTCGATAATGGATAATTTTTCTGAGTTTATTTCTTCATTATCCATTTTCCATTTTCCATTATCCATTAATTAACTATGTCCATTTCAAAAGATAGTGTTGCGGTTATTACGGGAGCAGGTTCGGGAATCGGACATGCTTTAGCTTTGCGATTTGCGGAGGAACGAGTTGCGGGAATTGCGATTTCCGATGTTAATGAAACCGGACTAAATGAAACTGCTGAAATGGTAAAGGCAAATGACACGGAAGTTTTAACCTCGATTGTTGATGTTTCAAAACTTGAAGATGTGCAAAGATTTGCCGATGAAATCATCAAAAAATTCGGGCGGGCGACGCATCTTGTCAACAATGCAGGAGTCGGACTTGTCGGACGGACGGAAGAAGTTTCAATCGAAGATATGAAGTGGCTGATGGATATAAATTTCTGGGGAACGGTTTACGGCACGAAGCTTTTTTTGCCGATAATGCGAAAACAGAATTTCGGACATATCGTAAATATCTCCAGCGTTTTCGGGTTATTTTCACCGCCCGGACAATCTACTTACTGTGCCAGCAAATTTGCCGTTCGCGGATTTACAGAAAGTCTGCGGCACGAACTCGAAGGAACGAATATTTTCGTTTCCTGCGTTCATCCCGGCGGCATTCGCACGAATATCGCCAAAGCCGCCAAGCAAGGTGAAGATGCTCCCGACGAAGACAAAAAACAAGCATCAATAATTTTCGACAAACTCGCTCAAACGACACCTGAACAAGCTGCCGACACAATTATAAAGGGAATAAAAGCAAAAAATCCGCGAATATTAATTGGCACGGACGCATTTCAAATCAGTGCGGTTCAGCGTTTGTTTCCGAAAAGACATTTTAAGATTATGGACAGAATTTCCGGCGGAATGTTGTCAAAATTCAGGTAGTTTATTTATTAACTTTCGGCAAAGTCATCGTTTCGCCTTCCGAATCCATTTCCAGATGCCGCGTCGTATTTTCGATAACGCTCGGCGGAATCAAATCGCCGGTTTCATATTTTACTTCGGGAATGTTTGAAACAAATTCGGTTTGCTTCGGCGGAAGATTATTAAAATTATTTGATTTTATTTGTTCCGAATTAATATCATTTTCTAGTTTGATTCCAACAAAATCTTTTTTCGCTTCCGATCTCATTTGAATAATTGAAGCAAAACCTTTTCCAAGCATTGAGAATGCCGGAATTAACATCCAAAACCACCAACCTCTGCCCATTGGTTGAAACGCCAGAATTATAGAAATAATTAAAAACGCTAGCCCTCCAAACATAGTTCCAACAGAACTTTCCCAATCGGTTTTTCCCTTTTTATTACCTTTAAGATTTTTGCTGTTGGATTTTGATAGTTTTCCGCTAATTGCATCGGAAATATTTCCTAAATCGGTTCCGCATTGACGGCAAAATTTTCCGTTGTCGGGGTTTTGTGTTCCACATTTTGGGCAAAACATAATTTTTAGTCCTTTGTTTGATGTTCTTTTTTTTACTTTTTACCTGCTGCTTTATTTCTCTGTCTGCTTGCTTCAAATAGTATTACGCCCGCTGCGACCGATACGTTCAGAGATTCTATTTTTCCAGACATCGGGATTTTTACCAAAACATCACATTTTTCTGCCGTCAAACGACTCAAACCTTTTCCTTCGCCGCCCATAACTAAAGCGGTTTTCTGTTTCCAATCCCAATCAGAATAATTCATCTCCGCATCGCCACTTGCTCCGACGATCCAGACATTTTTTTGCTTCAGATCGTCAATTAAACGGTTTACATTTGTAACTTTTGCAACCTTTACATATTCACTTGCTCCGGCGGAAGTTTTTGTAACCGTTTCAGTTAAACCAACCGCCCGTCTTTCGGGAATAAAAACTCCGTCCGCACCGACACATTCAACGCTTCGCAGGATCGCACCGAGATTATGCGGATCTTCAACACCGTCTAAAATTACGCAAAGTGAATCTTCTTTTTCGGTAATTTCTGCAAAAAGTTTATCCGAATCATAATAATTTGCCGAAGAAGTAAAAGCGATTACGCCCTGATGATTTGTGTTTGGTTCGACAAAACTTGAAAAATTTGAACGCGGAACTTTTTGGAATTTTATATTTTGCTGACGGGCGAGATCGAGAATTTCGTTTATTCGATTATGCTGAGTTCCCTGCGAAACTAGAATTTTTTCGATTTTCCGGCTTCCTGCATTTAACGCTTCTAAAACGGGAGAAATTCCGTAAATAAGTGGTGAGTGGTAAGTGGTAAGTGGTAAATTTGGCTTTTTATTATTTGAATTATTTTTATTTTTTTTCACGATAAATTTTTCTATGTTTTTTTTGATTTAACTCTCCTCTCTTTACTCTTTACTCTCCGCTCTTGAGAAGCCATTGAAGACGTGAGTATTTTGTAAATTGTAACAAATTATTAGTTGTCGTAATATTTTGCCGATTAAAACTTCCGAAACTTTTCCGCTTTAAACCCTTCGATTCTTTTCGTTCTTCTATTTCCCAAACCTGCGACAGACTTTCACGCACTTTTAAATAATCACCATCAAATTCAGCATTCGGCGAAAAATTACGCAGCTTAGAAATTAAAATTTTAATATTTTCCGTCGCCAGCATTTTTTTGTCGCCGCCAAGACAGGAAAAATCAAAGCCTTTTTGAGAAATTCTGTAACCGATCAAATCATTTTTTGTGTATATATCAAGCAGAAATTCATCGGAACTGATTTCGTCTGTTTCCAGAATTTTGCTTTCTTTGTTTTTTTTATATTTTTCAGTTGATTCCAATTTCTTTTCAAATAATGCACCGGCAACAATTAAATTTATATCTTGGTTTTTAACTTCAAGAATTTCATCATTATTAAATAGTATAAAAATTAATTTATCATCGGAAAATTCAATCCTTCGTAAACGTCTGGGAAATTTTTCTTCCTTAAACTTATCGTCGGTTAAAATCCGTGTGTTGATTCCAATTTCGCTTAATCTTTTTCCTACGATTTCAATTTCTTTTTTTGTTTCAACCCGTGCAAGCGGCATAGATTTTTTTGACTCAAACAACCTTTGCAAGCTAGTTTTACTTATACGTGTCATTTTGCTGACTTCAGATAAATGAATCTCGTTCCAAGTTTCAAGATTTGCCGTATAAATCAAATTAAAACCTTTAATGTGCGATTCTATTTTTCGCAAAATCGGTTTCAACCTTTGACTTTCGCCTTCATCAAACACCAGATCAATACCGCAATACAAACAATTTAGGCGAGTCGGTGAATTTTTTCTCCGGCATTTTTGGCAAGTGATCACTTCTTCAGGTTTATACCCTTCCTTTTCGGAACGCAAAGGAATATCTTTCAGCCACTCGTCTGTATGCAAATTTTGAAATTTTTTGTCCATAAACATCTCGGATTTATGATTATACTCTGAAACACATTTATTTTGTTAAGAGAATAAAATCGCTTGACCGATTTATATTTAAAATACACTATATTAAAATATATTCGGCTTTTGTTTGACGATTAATTGATAGGAATCTTTTTAAGTAAAAATAAAATTTCAATTTATCAAATTTATTTTCTAACTTTTTTTACACACTTATTTTAACAGTATTTCACATTAACAACTTCTATTCTGCCTTCAGTCAAATCAAAGCCTGATTTTCGTATAAATTTATTATAAAAAAAAGGATTTAATATAATGCAGTTTGATTCAAGAGCAAGTTCCACATGGAAATTTGGGCATCGTGGTCGTGTTGCGGTATTTATTGATGGTAACAATCTTTTCCACGCAGCTCGATTTCATAATTTAGATATTGATTACAACAAACTTCTGCGGGTTCTTCTCGGTGACGGCAGACTTCTCCGGGCATTTTTTTACACGGGCGTTGATGTAGGTGCCGAACGTCAGCAGGGTTTTCTTTTATGGATGCGGCGAAACGGTTTTCGAGTCGTGCAGAAGGAACTTAAAACTTTTTATGACGGAACGAGGAAAGCAAATCTAGATGTTGAAATCGCCGTTGATATGTTGAGTCTGGCGGGGCGTTATGACACAGCAGTTTTGGTTTCGGGCGACGAAGATTTCGTTTATGCTCTAAACGCCGTGGCTTACAAGGGTTGCCGTGTTGAAGTCGCAGGCTTTCGCTCAAACACAGCTCCGCATCTGATTGATGTTGCTGATTTTTTTATAGATTTGGGCGATATTGCCGAATTGATACGCAAAGATGGTTCGGAAGGCGACGAATATGAAATCCCTGCATTTTATCTGCCCGAAGAAATTCCTCCGCCTGAAATGCTGCGTGATAAAGATGTCAAAAATCAGGATTATAAAAAAGATTATTCATTAAACAAACATAAATCCGAAGATATTTATACGGAAGTTCAGTCAAACATTGAATTTGAACCAGATTATTCCGATGAAGACATAAATGAAAATGCAGATTTAATCAGAATCACAGATTAGAAATAATTAAACCGGAAAAATTTAAACAACCAGATCAAAAAATTTTATAAATAAAAAGAGTTGGCAAATTAACCAACTCTTATAAAACCAACAAAAAACTAAGAATTAAACAGCAGATGCACCTGCTTCGGCAACGGCGTGGTCATCTTCAACGGAACTTCCCGAAACTCCGATTGCTCCGATAATTTCGCCGTCTTTATTTTTCAAAGGAATCCCGCCCGGAAACGAAATCAGTCCGCCGTTTGAAACTTCTATTTGATAAAGCGATTCGCCCGGTTGCGACAGTTTACCGATCTCGCCAGTCGGCATATCGAAAAATCTTGCAGTTTTTGCTTTTTTGATAGCAATGTCAATACTTCCCAACCACGCATCATCCATTCTGATAAAAAATTTCAGATTCGCTCCGGCATCAACAACCGCAATGTCCATTTTCACATCCATTTCCTCAGCCTTTTTTCGGGCAGCTTTAATTACTTCGTGAGCTTGATCTAACGTAATATCACTCATTTATTTTTTTTTCTCTCCTCATTTTATAAATTATTTTGTAATTATTTTGCATTAATTATAAAAATTTTATGACAAACTCTTGTTATCTTAATTATCCACTTTCCATAATTTTTATCTATTGTCATTTCCCAACTTTTAATTTCTTCTCACGTGCGTCAAAATTTTGTCGGCAGAGTTCAGTAAATTCTTTTGCAATCGGTGAAAAATATCCTCCGCGTAGTCTGGCTAAACCCAGATTCCATTTTATTTCCACGCCTTCAATTCCCCATGAAACAAGTTTTCCTTTTGAAACATCAGCAGCCGAATTTTTTGCTCCGGCAATACCGACTCCCATATTATTTTCAACCATTTTATTGATTGCTTCCTGACGTGAAAGTTCCATTGCAATATGTGGTTTGAGATTGTGGACATCAAAAAAATCGTCAATCATACGCCGCGTATTTCCGCCCTGTTCGCCGAGGATTAGATTTTCTCCGGCAAGCCTTGCCGCACTTATGTATTTTTGTTTGGCAAATTTGTGGCTCGGATGTGCGATGGCGACGATTTCATCGCTGTAAAGTAATTCGGTTTGGATATTGGAATTTTCAATTGGCAGTGAAACAAACGCAATATCAATATTGCCGTGCATTATTTTATCAACCAATTTTTGGCTTGTTCCTGAACTGACAGAAACTTCGGCGTTGGAATATTTTTTTATAAGTTTTTCCAAAATCTTCGGCAGCTGCTCTGTAGCAAACATTGCTGAAGCCGAACCGATTCGCAAGCGTCCGTATTCCGCCCCGGCAATTTCGGCTAATTCTTCAAGTGCCGAATCGTGTTCCCGCAATATTCTTCTCGCCCTTTCAAGCAGATATTCACCGGCTTCGGTCAAAATAACTCTTCGCGGAGTTCTTGTAAAAAGTGGCAAACCAATTTCTTCTTCCAACTGCCGAATCTGCATTGAAACTGCCGCTTGCGTAATGTGAACACGCTTTGCTCCCGCCGTAAATGTTTTTTCTTCAGCAATGGCTATAAAGGCTTTTAATTGTTTGATTTCCATTTGGTTTGTTAGTATTTTGTAATTTTGCTGTTCGTTGCTTTTTTTTATTTGAATAGTTTAATTTAATCAAACTATCAACTGTTAACAATTACCGAACAACTATCAACTTATCTTATCGCTATTATAAATTTATTTGATTTTGATTATATGTTAAATAAAACTAAAATAGAAGTAATTTTTTCAAACTGAATAAAATTTGCAGATGCCAAAAAAATCCGCTAACGAATACAAAATTAATTCTTCCCGTAATCTTTATTTGGGTGTTGACGGCGGCGGAACAAAAACTCAAGCTGTATTAATAAATAACAGAAAAGAAATTATCTGCGAAGGTTTATCAGGACCGTCAAACCCTCTGCGTGTCGGAGTTGAAGATGCGGTTTCAAATATTAAAAAGGCGGTAATTACAGCTTGTGATAAGGCTTTTGTAAATCCGACCGATATTGTTTCGGCAATTTTGGGATTGGCTGGAGTCAGACGTGCGGATATACGTGAGAGAGTTCGGCAGAGTTTTATAGATTCGCTTAAAATCAAAAATATCGAGGTTTTAACCGATGCTGAAATAGCACTTTTCGGTACGACACTCGGCAAAGCCGGATTAGTGATTATTTCTGGAACAGGCTCGATTTGCTTGGGCAAAGATGAAAATGGGAATTCTGCTATAGCCGGCGGTTGGGGACCGATTGCGGGCGATGAAGGCGGCGGCATAAGCATTGCCAAACAAGCACTTAGGGCAATTGCTAAAGCATCCGACGGACGCGGCAAACACACAAAATTAAGCCACGTCGGTGCAGAATATTTTCGTGCGTCAACTCCCGACGATTTGATCGTTGCAATTTATTCGCCGCAAATGGATAATAAAAAAATCGCCGGATTTGCAAAATATGTTGTTGAAACTGCAAATAAAGGGGATGAAATTGCCATCGAAATTTTATCTGTCGCCGGTTATGAGCTCGGACTCGCAGCTCTTGCCGTTATTAAAAAACTGGATATATCACAAGTTAAAATTCCAATGGGAACGGTCGGCAGTATTTTTAAAGCGGGTGAAATTTTAACAAATCCTCTGCTTAAAACCGTTCACTCTTATGCTCTGAAAGCATTTTTACAAAAACCAAAATTAAATCCGGCAAATGCGGCGGCTGTACTCGCTTTTGAAAACCTCAACAAATGAGCAAACTTATTACCGAGCAGGAAAATCCGAACACGAAAAATATAGATCAAGTTTCGATACTTGAAGCGATTTGCCTTATAAATAATGAAGATAAAAAAGTTGCCGAAGCAGTTGGGAAATGTTTACCGCAAATTGCCGAAACAATTAAAAAAGTGTTTGAAAGATTAAAAACGGGCGGACGGCTTTTTTATATCGGCACGGGAACAAGCGGACGGCTTGGAGTTTTGGACGCTACTGAAATTCCGCCGACTTTTGGAGTTTCTGCGGATTTGATTCAAGGCGTAATTGCGGGCGGTTTTGAAGCACTGTATCAGGCGACGGAAGCCAGCGAAGATAATTTTGAAGCGGGAAAAATTGATCTGCAAAATCGCGGTTTGACTCAAAATGATGCAGTCATCGGAATTGCCGCGTCCGGCGGAACTCCATATACAATCGGTGCGGTTGAATTTGCCAAAAATCTGGGTTGTTTTACGGCTTGCATAACTTGTAATCCAGATTCACCGATCACAAAAGTTGCTGAAATTTCAATCGTTGCAGTTGTCGGTGCGGAAGCAATTTCCGGCTCAACCCGTATGAAAGCCGGAACTGCTCAAAAAATGATTCTCAATATGATCTCAACCGTTTCGATGATAAAACTTGGATTTGTCAGAGGAAATAAAATGACAAATCTGAAACCGAAAAATAAAAAATTGATTGAAAGAAGTTTACAAATTTTAATAGACGAAACGGATTTAGATAAAATTTCAGCCGAAAAACTTCTTGAAACGGCAAAAAATGACTTGAGGATCGCTCTGATAATGGCTGAAACATATGCGGATTTTAAAACTGCTTTTGATGCCTTGAGTAAATCGGATTTTATAATTGATCGGGCTGTAAATAAAATTAAAGCAACTAAATAAACAATTTTAACGACAAACTTTAATATGAATTTTACAACTTCAAAACATTTGCAGATTTTTCGGCTTTTAACATTCATTTGGCTGAATTTATTTGCTTTCGGCTCCGTTTTCGGTCAATCATATATATTAGATATTGCCCGTGATTCGGCTCGTTCAGACACACGCACCGGCGGAGTCATTGAAAAAACCGATTTTAAGGCAGGCGGCAGTGATGTAAAACTTAGTGTCAATGTTCCCGCTTTTCAAATGACTTTTTGGCAGGGCGGTAAGGAAGTTAAAAATTACCCGGTCGGAGTCGGATTAAAGGAATATCCGATTTTTGTTGGAATCCGGAATATAAAGCATATCATCTGGAATCCGATCTGGATTCCGCCCGCGAGCGATTGGGTTGCTCCCGCACTTCAAGGACAAATTATTGAACCGACCGATCCGCGAAATCCGCTTGGAAAAATAAAGATCCCGCTCGGCTACGGTTATCTGATTCATCAGGCAAAAGGAACTCAGGATTTGGGAAATTTAGTTTCGCACGGATGCGTCAGAGTCCTGCAAAATGATCTTTATGATTTGAATGAGAAAATCGTATCGGCATTTTTATTGGATGTCAGCAATGACGAAATTTCAAATGCAAAACGCACTAAAGAAACCTTTGTTATAGAATTAGAAAATGAACTTCCGATTGAAGTTACTTATGACACATTGGTTGTCGAAGCGGGAAATCTGCATATTTACCCCGATGTTTACGGCTACAATAAAAATACGGTCGAAAATCTTCGTCGAGAATTAAAAGCAAATGGAATTGATGAAACAAAAATTTCCGACGCAATTCTTGAAAAGATGCTCGCTCGTGCATTAAATAAAAGTCAATATATTATAAGTCTCAAACAAATTCGTGATGGAATTTATCTGGATGGAAAAACTGTTTCGGTGATAGAACAAAATGCAAAATCCAACAAAGGAAAAAGACGTGGGAAAAAGAGATAGTTACTAAATTAAAAGCCTCATTTCCTTGTCTAACTATCTCACGCTCATTTGCCTACATATTCCCAGTGCCAAGGCTCGTAGAAATAAGGAATAAATCCAAATCTTTCGGCATTTTTCACCAGCCATTTGTAAGCCGGAGTCCTAATCTGGATCGCTCGGTTAAAATCCTTCGTCGTTACAGGCTCACCGCCGACATATATATCTAACGCACGACCCGTAAAATGCGGACTGACAAATGCGAGTTGTCCGCGTCCCGCATTTGGTTCTCTTTTCCGCAAACTCGCCTGATATTCCGGGGAACGATAGGTTGAGATCAACTTGAAAACCTTTTCCTCCTCGCTCAAATTTCCATTTTCATCGAATTTCAAGTTCAACCTCTCATCAGCCTTTGCTGCATCTATCATTTTTTTGTATGCCGCAAATGTTTCCTTTTCAACCTTCAAAAGTTCGACACTTCTCGTCGGATCATAAAAATTTGAGATCGGTGCGGTTATAATTTGTTCTTCTGTAGCTAAAATAATCGGCTTGGTTCGTCTTGATTGCCAATAACTGACAAAGGAATAAAGTGTTTCACGGCTTAAAACACCGTCTGCTATTAAATTGTTCTTTATCTGCCATTCGGAAATTTTCTCTGCAAATTCGGGAGTTTGCGGTTCGGCATCCGTTTCCAGGGTATGTTGAATAAGCGGAACATACAGATACCAGCCCTTCTGAACTTTTCTGCCGAATGTCCACGTCTGAGAATACTGCAAATTTTTATTCTCGACGGCGGCTTTTGTAAAATCTTTTACATCTTTTATTTTAGTTATCCAAGCCGAAGTTTTTTTTGTTTTTGTTATCCGAGCTGAAGTATTTTTTGTTTCATCTATCTGAGCCGAAGTATTCTTATTTTGATAAAAATACAAAGCCGAAAACAAAATTGCAGTTATACCCGCAGAAAGCAGTATTTTTTTACGATTTATCTGTAACATTATTTCTCCGATGTAATATGCTCAAAACTGGTTTGCTCTTGGAGAAAATTATAATCTGATAATATTAAATTTACCAATTGTTTTTTAGCAAATCTTTAGTTCTAATTACGTTTATGAATTTTGACTGGACAATTGAAAATTTTCTTGAAGTTGAAAATAATCAACTTTACATTGACGGCGTTTCCGCCTGCGAACTGGCTGAAAAATTCGACACTCCGCTTTTTGTTTTCAGCGAAAATCGTATTGAGCAAAATATTAAAAGATTAAAAAAAGCCGAAAACCTGATCGGCTGTCCGCTGAAGGTTTGCTATGCGGCAAAAGCTAATTCAAATATGGCGATTTTGCAGGTGGTCAAAAAAACCGGCTGTGATCTGGAAGTAAATTCCGGCGGTGAACTTTTTAAGGCTTTGAAAGCTGGTTTTACAGGCGAACAAATAATTTTTAACGGAACTTCCAAAACCGAGAAAGAAATTAGCGAAGCAATTCAAGCTGAAATTTACGCAATTCAAGCCGACTCGTTTTTTGAAATCGAATTGATTGAAAAGGTCGCCAAAATTTTGAATAAACGTGCAAATGTTTCTCTACGGCTCGTTCCCGAAATAAAATCTGACACTTTACACGGCTTGCAAACAGCACTTCTAACTTCAAAATTCGGGATGATGCCTGAGCAGGCTTTAAAAGCATTTAAGCGTTGGAAGCCGGACGATAAGTTTTTGAATTTATGCGGATTACATCTGCACATCGGTTCGCAAAACCCAAATTCCGAGCCATATTCGCAAGCCTTTCAAATACTTTTTGAAAATCTTCTGCAAATTTTTAATGAAACGGGACATAAACTTTCGCATTTAAATTTAGGCGGCGGTTTTCCGGTTAATTATCTGCGTGATAATTCAAATGTAGAATATATTTCAAAAGAACAAAAAGATTTATTTTCCGCCAGTCTTGAACCATCTGAAGTTTTACAAAGCGTTTTTCAAATTGTCGAAAAAAGTGCCGAAACTGCCAATGCTACACATCTGCTTGAAAACATAGAACTTCTTATCGAACCGGGCAGAAGCGTTATTGCCGACGCAGGAATTTGTCTGACAAAGGTTAGAAATAAAAAAGAAAGACCGATAAAGCAGTCAGCGGAAGAAACCGATATTTCACTTTCTACTCTCGACTCTCCGCTTCAAAAAGATGTCTGGCTGCTTACGGATGCGGGTTTTAATATTTTACTTTCGATGGAAACTTATAAATGGTATTACCACCTTATTTCAGCAGATAGAGCCGGAGAAATTCATCAAACTCAATATAAATTGGCAGGTCCTTTATGCGATGGCGGCGATGTTTATTTTGACATCGAAGGACAGAGCAAATTGCCCGATTATCGTCTATTGCCGGAAAATGTTGAGGTTGGAGAAACTCTGGCGTTGCTCAACTGCGGTGCATATTCAATCGCTCAGATGTTTCAATATAATGGTCGGGAACTTCCCGCAGTTATTTTGATAAATAAAAATAATGGGGTCGAACTGATCCGCAAACGGGATAGTTATGAGGATTTATTAATAAATGATGTATTTTAGAATATCTTCACTCTGAAATTATCAGGAAAATTCGGAAGTCTTAACCAGATCATCTAAAATACTTTTATCTTCGGCGGTAACTGTAAAATCAAACTTGTTGTAAATATCCGACAATTTAGCCAAAGCCGCCGAACGATTTTCATCGCCTTTTATTTCTTCAATTGTCCGAAGACTTTTTGAAGCCAACTCGCGGGCTTTCTCCGTTTCGCCGAATTGATAAAAACGTGCGGCGAGATCATTTTCTACTTCGGTGCGGACAATAAACTGCTCAACCGTATCAACCAAATACGAGGCTTCGTTGAGAAATTCAAGTGCTTCATCTTTTTTATTCAGATTGGTTTTTACATCACTCAAGGCAACCAGAGCATTTAATTTGCTTGATTCTTCGTAAATCGCCTGCAAAGCCTGTCGTGCATATTTGTCGTTTTCCTGCATAACGGCAATTTGTGCAATTTGTGAGAGTGCCAGATTTTTCTGCTGCGTGTCGATGTTTTCCTCTGCGGTTTCGATTGCCCGTTCAAATTTTCCGAGTTTTGCAAATTGAGCGGCAATCATTGCAAAAAGCCGATAGCGTTCATTCGTATCGCGGATTTCGGTTTCACTCTGCGATTTCAAAATTGCATAGGATTCCTCAATTGAACTGAAGGCTTCTTCCACATCGCCTGAATCTGCAAAATCCTGTGAATATGCCAGCAAACAGTTTGATATTTGAGTTTTGTCGAGAACTAAATCCAGAGTCCTGTCGGCAAGTTCGAGATTTCCCGCCTTTAGATAACCGACGGCGACATTTACAAATAAGCTGTCTTTTTCAATACCATCCATTTTTTCAATAATTTCGCGGGTATCGGTTAAAGTTTCGATTGCTTTTTCTTTGTGTTCTGAACGAATATACTGAATTGCAATTTCAAGCAGATAACTAATTTTTTCCTGTCTGAATTCAATCTCGCCCGCATCGCTTTCGGCTTTTTCCAGAAATTCTATGGTTTTTTCAGTTTGATCTTGTTCCCGATAATATACGGCAATTGCAATCAGGGCTTTTACTTTTGAACCGTGAAAATCAATTTTCTCTAAAGTTTCTAATGCTTCGTTCTCAAAACCGTTTTGTGTTTGATAAGTTGCAATTCCCGCAAAAGCATCGGAAGAATATTCGAGATTTTCGGCAATTTTCAGAGCATTTTCAAACTCGCCCTTTTTTGCCATTTGCAGAGCGATGACTTCCTTTGCTCTTGACTGAATTCCGTATTCATCAATCGCATCAACCAGTTGAAAAGCATATTCTTCATCATCTAATTCGACGCATTTTGAAATAATCTTTGTTAAAAGACGATTGCGTGCAAATGGATCGTTCAGAGAATCGGCAAGTTCCGCTGCGAGGTCAACATCTCCCTGTCCCACAATATGCGACACAACTTCATCCATCGCTGCCGTTCGGGCTTCGACGCTGTTAATATTTTCTGTCAAAAACAATGCACAACTTAAAAGATTTTCTTTTGCGTTTCCAATTGAAATTATATGATCTGCCATAATTTTATAAAATTTTTGATAATGTTTAATAGCTTATTTTTGAAAATACCTCTCTGAAAGAATCGGGAAACCAATCTTTTAAACTGTGCGTTACGGCATCCGCCCCGGCTTCGCGTAATTTTTTCGCTTCAACCGTATTTGTAACACCCAAAGTATTCAGACGCACTTTTTTTCCTGCAATAATTCCTTGCGGTGAATCTTCAATGACAACGCATTGCCGCCGCGTAATCGGAACTTTTCCCTGTAAAGTTCTGGACAAATCAATCAGCCGGAAACCTTCACGATAACATTCGGGATCGGGTTTGACCGTCGAAATATCTTCAGCACTGATGATTGCTGAAAAACTGTTTTTAAGTCCCGTTGTATCAAGCACATATTCAATTTCGGGACGGCGTGCCATACTGACAAGTCCAAGCGTAAAATCATTTTCCATACGCTTGATAAAATCATATACGCCTTCAAAAATCGGTATTTCTTTTTCAATCTTCTCACGCCATTTGCCGGTTTTAGCTTCAATCAATTCGGGCAGTTTTGCAGTTTCGACTTCTTTTCCCTCGCCTTTATAAATTGTTTTTAGAAAAACTTCGTCATTCATTCCTAAACAACCGAAGTATTTTTCTTCCGTTAAATCAATTCCTTCATCTTTCAAAACGTCCCGGTAAGCCTCCATTTGCAAATGCTCATCGTCAATAATTACCCCGTTGAAATCCAGTAAAAGTGCTTTTATCATTTATTATAATTTTTCCCTGTAAATTTAAGAACTGCAAAGATTTGTATTTTATATTGCAAATCATTTTGCCGCAAATTGCAAAAAGGCACTATCAAAAATTTAATAATGCCTTTTTAATTTACGGAGAAATTAAATAATTAAAATTTTATTAAATTATTATTGCTGAAATATCTACAAATACAGCTCATATTTTAATCAAAACTTATTGAACTATTTCTGCATATTTTCCTTCAAATCTTTCAAAGTTTTCGTGCAGACATCCGCCCATTTTTTCTTTTCCTCGTCGTTCATTTTGCCAACGCCATCCTGTAAACTCTTCAAAATCGTGTTGCGGTAAAAATACATCAGAGCTTTCCCTACATAACTTCCTTCAATTTCTTCCGTGTTGTCATTGACATAGGTTGCCAGTTCATCGCATTCGGTTATGCCGACGATAATCTTTTCGCCGGATGGCGTGGCTTCTTTTTTCTTTTCAGAAGTTGAAGTTGAATCGCTCGTTTTATCTAAAGTTGTTTCGCCGGAGTCCGAACTTCCGATATAATCAATCATTCCGCAACCCATCGCTACAAATAAAATCAAACTCAAAGATAAAAGAATCGTAAATTTATTTTTCATTGTTTCTCCTCAATTTTGTTGAATTTTTAAAGCGAGGTTTTTGCTCTCTCGATTAAAAGACGTTAGTAAATTAAAAATTTTGCGTCCATTATATTTTCGCGTCCCAAAATTCCTTTGCGGTCAAATGCTTTTTTTAGTTCCGCCATTTCGTTCAAATATCT
>JALZKH010000155.1 GCA_030859345.1 Acidobacteriota bacterium
GATTATGAAGACAAAGAACGACTTTGCTATTCGGTCAAGCAAGCCTTAAATGAATTTGGCAGAAGTCTGAGAATAAAGTTTTCAAACTTCAAATATAGTCTAACTTAATTGTGAGTGATTACTTAAAAATAACTACTCTTACTCACTTTGTGAAAGTAATGTTAAAAAATTTGATTTATTTTGATTTCAACTTATACTTGAATTTTATAGGAATATTTCACCTTATGCTTGAATGAAATTTTAGCTTATGCTTGAATAATTCCCGTAAATTGTTGATTCTAGGTATAAAATATTTCACCTTATGGTTTATCTTATAGTTTATAATTCTCCCAAATGCTTAAACTTAAAAACTACATAAATGGCGAATTAACAGCACCAATTTCAAACAACTATCTCGATAATTATAATCCCGCAATCGGTGAAGTTTATTCACAAATTCCCGATTCGGACGAACGCGATGTTGAAAAAGCAGTTGAAGCGGCACAAAATGCTTTTCCCGAATGGGCGACGAAAACTCCCGAACAGCGGCACGATTATTTAATTAAAATTTCCAAATTGATCGAACGCGATTTGGATGAATTGGCGGAAGCCGAAAGCATTGACAACGGCAAACCAAAAACGCTTGCCAAAGCGGTTGATATTCCGCGTGCGGTTTCAAATTTCAAGTTTTACGCCACCGCTGCAATGCACTTTGCGAGTGAATCTCATCAGATGGTTGGTGAAGCAATAAATTACACTTTGCGTCAGCCAATCGGCGTTGTCGGCTGCATTTCGCCGTGGAATCTGCCGCTTTATTTATTTACTTGGAAAATCGCTCCGGCACTCGCCGCCGGAAATTGTGTCGTTGCCAAACCAACCGAGATCACACCGATGACTTCGTATCTTTTATCAAAACTCTGCATCGAAGCGGGTTTGCCGAAAGGTGTTTTAAATGTCATTCACGGACTCGGCACAAAAGCGGGTGCGGCAATTGTTCAACACGAAAATGTTAAAGCAATTTCATTCACAGGCGGCACAAAAACAGGTGAATGGATCGCCCGCGAAGCCGCACCGCGTTTCAAAAAATTATCGCTTGAACTCGGCGGAAAAAATCCGAACATAATTTTTGCCGATTGCGATTATGAAGCGATGCTCGACACGACCGTTCGCTCATCTTTTGCCAATCAAGGACAGATTTGTTTGTGCGGTTCGCGGATTTTTGTCGAACGCCCGATGTATGAAAATTTTTGCTCGGATTTTGCCGAACGAGTTAAAAATTTGAAAATCGGCGACCCGCTCGATGCTTCGACAAATGTCGGTGCGGTTGTTTCGCTAGATCACATGAATAAAATTTTGTCTTACATCGAATTAGCAAAACAAGAAGGCGGACAAATTTTAACCGGCGGAAATCAGTTCAAACCCGAAGGACGCTGCGAAAATGGCTATTTTATCGAACCGACAATCATCGAAAACCTCGCTCACGATTGCCGCACAAACCAAGAAGAAATATTTGGTCCCGTCGTCTCCGTCCAAAAATTTGACACGGAAGAAGAAGTCCTAAAATACGCCAACAGCACACGCTACGGTTTATCAGCCACCGTCTGGACGGAAAATATCCACCGCGGACACCGCATCGCCGAAAAACTCGAAAGCGGAATAATCTGGATAAACACCTGGCTTCTTCGTGATCTGAGAACCCCTTTCGGCGGCGTAAAAGATTCGGGAATGGGACGCGAAGGCGGCTTTGAGGCACTTCGGTTTTTTACGGAAGAGAAGAATGTTTGTGTTAAGGTAAATTATGCGGAGTGAAAAAGAGATATTTCAACTTATTTTAGATTTTGCTCAAACCAATGAACGAATTCGGGCAGTTGTCTTAAATGGTTCGAGGGCAAATCTAAACGCGAAAAAGGATATTTTTCAAGACTATGACATCATTTATTTTGTTAATCAGATAGAATTTTTTACCGATGACCACAGTTGGATTGATATATTTGGCGAACGGCTGATTTTGCAAATGCCTGATCTGATGACTCTTTCCGGTTATCAGAATGATGCAACAGTTTCTTTTGCTTATCTAATGCTTTTTAAGGATAAAAACCGGATAGATTTGACTTTGGTTCCCGTTGAGCAAATAAGAGAAGCATTTGTTTTGGAGAGTTTGAGTGTTTTATTGTTAGACAAAGATAAAGTATTTTCAAACCTTCCGTCGCCAGATGAATCCGATTATCTGATTGAAAAACCCGGCGAAAAAGAATTCTCAGACACCTGTAACGAGTTTTGGTGGGTTAGCACTTACGTTGCGAAAGGATTGTGGAGAGGCGAAATTACTTATGTCAAAGAAATACTGGAAAATCCCGTCAGAAAGATGTTTATGAAAATTATCGAGTGGCAAATAGGTATCAGAACAAATTTCTCGGTGAGTTTCGGGAAAAGCGGAAAAAACTTAAAGCAATATGCAGATCCTGAATTATATAATAAAATTCTATCTACTTATCCCGATTCTAAGGTTGAAAACATTTGGAAGTCTTTGTTTTTGATGACAGATATTTTTAACGAATCAGCAAAAGAGATAGGGAAACATTTTGGCTTTCGATATAACAGTATGGAAAGTTTAAATATATTAAACTATTTAAAAGATGTAGAAGTTTTATCTTCAAGCAAGGAAAAGAAATTATGAGTCAAGAAACACAACCGATCAGAATAGAAACAGGCGAAGAAGCAGCACTTGAATTTATGAAATTCATTGCTCGAAATTTTGCTATAATTTGTCAGAGGTAAAAAGTTATGACAGTTGTTATCGAATTAAAACCTGAAACTGAAGAAGCATTGCATAAAAAGGCTAGAGCTAATGGCTTTGAGGTAAATGTTTACCTTTAGAAATTGATTGAGAAAGATATTCGCCAAGAAAAAACAATTGATGAAATTCTTGCACCTGTTCGTCAGGAGTTTGAGGAAAGCGGAATGAGCGAAGAGGAACTCGATGATTTTTTGAACGGTGTTCGTGAGAAGGCTTGGCAAGACAGACAGGCAAATGGTCAAAAATAGTTATGCCTGATAACAAATATAGAGTCGTTTTTGCCTGCAATATTTTTTGGCAGATGTTCTTCTCTAAAAAAGGCGTTGGTGCAAAATGTAGAAAGTTATTGGATGAAGGAAAAATAATACTTTTCGTCATTTATGAAGTGCTGGCGGAAGTCAAAGATGTTTTAACCCGACCGGAAACACAAAGCCGTTTTCCACAAGTAACAAATGAAAATGACGATGCTTTTCTAAAAGATATTTGCGATAAAGCGATTCTACTAAAATCAATTCCACAAAAATTTATAAACGTGATCCGAAAGATGAGTGCTACATCAACTTAGCGTCTGAAGCCGAAGCCGATTATATTATTACACGGGATAGAGATTTGCTTGATTTGATGTCGGGAATTGATACGGAAAGCAAAAAATTCCGGCAAAAATTTCGCCCTTTGAAAATTGTCGAGCCGATTGAGTTTTTGAAAATTATTGAGTGACCCTGTGTGAGAGTTCCCGAAAAAGACAAAAAGATTTACGAATTGCTTTTGATAATATAAAAACTTTGCAACTTAATACTCTGTAAATTATATTTTCTACATGTTACTTTGCGTGCTTTGCGACTTAGCGGGAAATCTTAAGCTACTGAGATAACAGAAGTTATTTTCCCGCAAAAACTCAAAGCACGCAAAGTAACAAATTCTTAAGAAACTTAATTTTCTTAAAAATCTTGAACTGGAAAAGTCTCTCTGTTAAAATCCTGCATGTAAAAGAGTTTAAAATGAATTTAATACGCAGACTTTTTTCACAGGTTGATATTGCTTCGATTGTTTTTTTTCGCATTTCTTTCGGGTTGATATTGCTGTGGGAAGCCTATCGTTATATAAGTAAAGGCTGGGTTGAAAGGCTGTTTATTGAGCCGACTTTTTACTTTAGTTATTATGGATTCGGATGGGTCACTCCGTGGGTGGGCGACGGGATGCACTATCATTTTATAGTTCTCGGCGTTCTGTCGTTTTTCGTGATGATCGGTTTCCTCTATCGAATCTCCGCAACTCTTTTGTTTTTAGGATACGCTTATGTTTTTCTGCTAGATCAGTCCAATTATCTTAATCATATATATCTTGTCTGCATCATCGCTTTTCTGATGATCTTTATTCCCGCTCACAGATTCTTTTCCGTAGATGCCGCTCTTTTTCCGAAAATACGCTCGGAAACCGCTCCGGCGTGGGCTTTATGGCTTCTTCGTTTTCAGGTCGGAGTTCCATATTTTTTCGGAGGAATAGCTAAAATTAATACCGATTGGCTTGCCGGGAAACCGTTTGATCTCTGGCTTGGTAAGGGTGCGGACTTGCCTCATGTCGGATACATTTTTGCTCATCAGTATTTGTATTACTTTTTTTCGTATTCGGGACTTCTATTTGATCTTTTTATCGTTCCATTACTTCTCTGGAAACGCACACGGATTTTTGCTTTTTTATTCGCAATCTTGTTTCACTTAACAAATTCCTTTTTGTTTCCGATTGGAATTTTCCCTTGGTTTATGATGCTTGCCACGACCATTTATTTCAATCCGGACTTCCCGAAACGAATCTTTGAATATCCCATTGTAGAAATCGAGCAGAAAAAATCTTTTGATTATGACTTTAAGAAAAAAGTTCTGGTCGGATGTCTGGGCGTTTTCGTTGCCTTTCAGATTCTTATGCCTTTTCGACATTTTTTCTATCCGGGCGTTGTGCATTGGACTGAAGAAGGACACAATTATTCGTGGCATATGAAATTACGCTACAAGGTTGGCGAGGCACGTTTTCTTGTAGTTGACAAAAAAACCGGAGTAAAGAAATGGATTGACCCTGAGTCTGTTCTCAACCGAAAGCAATACAGAAAAATGGCAACGAGTCCCGCTATGATTTTAGCATTTGCTCATCATCTCGCAAAAGAAGGGGACGTTGAGGTTTATGCAGATGTTAAAGCGAAGCTGAACGGGCGTTCAGCACAGAGATTGATTGATCCAAATGTTAATCTTGCCGAGGTCGAACATTCGATTATGCCGGCTGAATGGATTTTACCGTTAAGATAATAATCTATATTTAAATCGAAAGTATAAAAATTTATAATGCCGTGTAGAAACTAAAATTTATAAAAGCAAAAAATTAAACTAATATTAGGAGAAAATATATGAGTCAAGAAACACAACCGATCAGAATAGAAACAGGCGAAGAAGTGGCATTTGAATTGATGAAGTTTATTGCCGAAAAGGAAAATAAAGAAATCGCACAAGAAGAAATTCGGGATTATTATCTAAATTTGTTTATCGAATGTGCGGCGGCGGTTTATGAAGGTGAACGAAAATAAGTCAGAACCGCCTTCCGTAAGGAAGCGGTTTAAAGTTTTGCATCTCAAATGACCGGACAAATTTTGGAATTTTCACGTTTAAACCATCCCCTTACGGGAGATGGTTCTGACAAAAATATATGGCTGAAAATATTATTAATTCCGAAGAAGCACCCGAACCCGTCGGACTTTATCCGCACGCACGAAAAGTCGGCAATCTTTTATTTTTGTCAGGCGTTGGTCCGAGGGAAAAAGGAACGAAGAAAATTCCCGGTGTCGAACTTGATGATAACGGCGAAATTTTATCTTATGACATCGAAACTCAATGCCATTCGGTTTTCAAAAATGTGCGTCTGATTGTAGAATCGGCAGACTCAAGTTGGGATAAAATTGTTGATGTAACAGTTTTTCTGACGAATATGAAAAACGATTTTAAGATTTATAATAAAATCTACGCCGAATATTTCAAAGACAATCAACCGTGTCGCACGACAGTTGAAATAAGCAGTTTGCCGACACCGATTGCGATTGAATTAAAGGTTATTGCGACGATTGATTAATAAAAACTATGAAATATGCAGCATTGCTTCGCGGCATAAACGTCGGCGGAAAAAACAAAGTCAAGATGGAAACGCTCCGCGAAGTTTTTTCGTCGCTCGGTTTTGAAAATGTAAAAACTTATATCAACAGTGGAAACGTGGTTTTTGAAACCCGAAAGTCAGATAATATTAAACTTGCATCAAAAATCAAACAAGCAATCGAAAAAGAATTTTTGCTGACGATAAAAGTGATTGTGCGAATGATGTCCGAAATCGAAAGTATTATCGAAAACAATCCTTTTGAGGGAGAATTTGAAAATGGCAAAGACCTCCACGTTTTCTTTTTGGATGAGGAATTACCAAAGGAAAAACGTGAACTTCTGCTATCAAACAACAACGAAAATGAAATGTTCGACGTTCAAGAGCTTGAGATTTTCTGCCTTTTGCGAATCAGCTTTTTGGATAGTTTGATAGGCAAAAGCTATATTGACAAAAAATTGAAAATCCCAACGACTGCACGAAATTGGCGGACAATTAAAAAAATCGTCGAACTTTGATTGATAAATAATGAAAATTATTGATGCACCAAAAGATGAAAATTTGAATAAACAAATGGCTACGGTTTTGCTTGACGGTTTTAGCGACACGGGAACAAAAAGTTGGTCAACGATGAAAGAATGTTTGGAAGAAGTTAATGATTCTTTAGACGAAAAGAAGATCAGCCGAATTGCGATTGATGAAAATGAAAAAGTTTTAGCTTGGACAATCGGCGAAGAAATTTACGAAGGATATACTTGGGAACTTGCTCTGCTTGTCGTTCGCCGTGATTCAAAACTAAAAGGCATCGGCAGAAAAATGCTCGAAGATTTTGAAGAACAAGTTTTAAAACGCGGCAGCTCAGTAGTTTTCCTCGGAACCGATGACGAAAATAATCGCACAAGTCTCGGAGGACGCGAACTTTATCCCAACCCTTTAGAATATCTCGCCAATATCAAAAACATCGGCGGACATCCCTTTGAATTTTATCAAAAATGCGGTTACACAATTACGGGCGTTATTCCTGATGCAAATGGTTTTGGTAAGCCGGATATTTGGATGACGAAAAAAATCTCAAAAGATTGAGAAGAATATTCAACCACAGATAAACACGGATAATACTTATAAAAAAATCAAAGAAAATGATTTAAAAAACTGTATTTATCTGTGTTCACGCAATCGCGGGACGGTTAAATTTCTTTTCTGACGCTTTGTGAATTAAAATAAACATTATGCCAATACAAAGACCTTTTAATTTCAAAAAATGGATTGACGAGCATCGACATTTGTTAAAACCGCCGGTCGGAAACAAATTGGTTTACGAAGACGCCGAATTTATAGTCCAGGTTGTCGGCGGACCGAACTCGCGCAAAGATTATCACTACGACGAAGGCGAAGAATTTTTCTATCAGCTCGAAGGCGATATTCTCGTCAAAGTTCAGGAAGACGGCAAAGCGGTTGACGTTCCGGTGCGCGAAGGCGATATATTTCTGCTGCCGCCGCGCGTTCCGCACAACCCGATTCGCGGCGCGAACACGATCGGCTTAGTCATCGAACGCCAGCGACGCGCCGGAGAACGCGACGGGCTTTTGTGGTTCTGCGAGAACTGCAACGAAAAACTGTAC
>JALZKH010000054.1 GCA_030859345.1 Acidobacteriota bacterium
TGATAGAATACTTGTCAAAGAACGATAATCTTGTTTCGATAGTTGAATATGTTGTCTTTTTCTTGCCATCATTAAAAGATACAAGAAAAGACCTATTCTTTCAACAACTTCGGTTACGTTGCACTAGAGCGTTTTTGTTAGAACAACTTGAAATTTTGACAATCTTTTGCTTACTTTTGGATTTATTGTATCTGATTGTAAGCAAACGCATATATTACTTGAATTCGATAATTGAAAAGAGCATCATTTACGAGTGAGTTTATTTGGAGTTATCAGCGAAATTGAAGACATCGAAATAATCGCTGTCGGCAACAAAATTCGTGATCTCGAATGGTTACGGAAAACTTATGGAAGCGGACGTTGGCGTAAATTGAAAGGTTTTGCCCGTGTGCGTTTTCTTGATGACGGTGAAGAATTTGATGCCGAACTGCATTGGTATGAAGCACACGGCATCGGCAAAGTTGAAATGAAAATCAAAGAACTTTTCGATTAAATATTATGAGTGAAAAACCGCAATTTGCAATTTGTATAAAAAATGAAGAATATCCCGCTTCGTTACAATTATGGAAAGTTTATCGCGTATTGCCTGACGAAAAAGGTGAACGGCATAATATGATTAGAGTCATTGACGAATCGGGCGAAGATTATCTTTTTTCAGCGAGTTATTTCGTTTCGGTAGATTTGCCGAAAGCAGTAGAATCCGCACTTCTGACAACGGCTTAAAAAATCATCAAAGCCATTTAACTTCGCCATTATCTAAACCCAACTCACCCAAAATAAATATTCCAAATGACAGAAAACAAAAAACTTTCATCAGTCATTCTCGGTGCGGCATTTCTGATGGCGACTTCTGCCGTCGGTCCTGGATTTCTTACGCAAACTGCCGAATTTTCTCAAATTCTTCTCGCAAGTTTCGGGTTTGTGATTTTGCTTTCCGTTGTTATAGACATTTTTGCACAACTTAATATTTGGCGGGTTTTGGCGGTTAGCGGGAAACGCGGGCAGGATGTGGCGAATGAAACTATTGCTGGGAGCGGTTATTTGCTGGCGGGTTTGATCGTTTTCGGCGGATTGGCTTTTAATATCGGAAATATCGCGGGTGCAGGGCTTGGGTTGGAAGTTTTGTTTGGGTTGAAACCTGAATACGGAGCGATCATTAGTGCGTTTGTCGGCATCGGGATTTTTCTTTTCAAAGATGCGGGAAAGGCGATGGATTTCTTTGTCAAGGTTTTGGGATTTGTGATGTTGGTTTTGATAATTTATGTCGTCATCGTTTCCAGACCGCCGCTTGGACAAGCTGTTTACCATACGTTTTTTCCCGAAACGATTTCGCCTTTTGCAATCGTAACTCTGGTCGGCGGAACAGTCGGCGGTTATATAACTTTTGCGGGAGTTCACCGTTTGATCGACGCGGGAATTTCGGGGAAAGATTCGCTCAAGGAAGTAAATATTTCAGCAACGACGGGAATTATTTTAACCGCGATCATTCGATTTTTGCTGTTTTTTGCAGCGTTGGGCGTTTTAACTCTCGGATTTACATTTGATAAAACCAATCCCGCTTCATCAATTTTCCAAAGTGCGGCGGGAAATATTGGTTATAAAATTTTCGGTGTGGTTATTTGGGCGGCGGCGATAACTTCCGTCATCGGGGCGGCTTACACTTCGGTTTCCTTCTTAAAAACTTTCAACGAAAAACTTTCTGAATACTCACAACAATTGATAATCGCTTTTATCGCGTTTTCGACATTCATCTTCGTTCTGATCGGCAAACCGAAAATGGTTTTGATTCTGGCAGGAACTTTTAATGGTTTTATTCTTCCCGTTGGTTTGGCTCTTGTTTTATTAGCTTCCCGCAAGTCTGAAATCATTGGCGATTACAAACATCCAGTTTGGCTGCAAATTGTCGGGTGGTTGGTTGTGGCGGTTATGTTTGGATTTAGTGTTTTAACAATTATTGATAAATTTATTTGATCTCTGCCTTTTCTGAGGGGAAGTTTACACTCCAGTTATTCGGAACTTCTGGTTTTCACAGTTAAAAGATAAAAAAGCGGGAAAGATTTTACTTTCCCGCTTTTTGGTTTTAATGGTGATCCGAGAAGGACTCGAACCTTCGACCCAATGGTTAAAAGACTTTAACATCAGTTTTCTTGAGTTTTCTTGAGTTCGCCTTAGTGCTGTATTTGTTAGGTTTAATGGCTTATAGTATCATTTAAGTTCAATCAAGTTTTCTTTACTTTTGATAAGTTGGCACACATTTGGCACACAAATATTGCTGAAAATTTATACATTGGATTGCTCTTAAAATGAAACTAAATACTTTTACACCTAAAAAAGTTCTTAACAAAGCCTTTTTGAAACAACGTCCGTTGCGAAGTGAGATTGAAGATTTCAAATCGAACTTGAAAACCTTGCTTTCTAAAGTTGAAGCTAAAGAATCCGAAGAAAATAAAAAGAATCACGTTAGGGATTTTTTGCTTGATACTTATTACAAAGGCACAAACGAAGTAAATACCAAAGACCGCAAAGACCTTGTGATTCATCTTGATAAAACTAATGAATCAAAGGTTGGCGTGATTATTGAAGCTAAAACGCCTGTAAGTGCGGATATGGTAAGGCTCAATAAGTTGAATACAAAAGCCTTTCACGAACTTGTTTTATATTATTTTGATGAAAGAAAGACGAAAGACAATTCAGAATTAAAAAATCTTGCCATAACCAACATTTACGAATGGTTTATCTTCGATGCGAATGTTTTTGATAAGCAGATTTATCGAAATACGAAAATTAAAAACCTGTATCAAACGAAGATAAACGACAAAAAAGATAATCCTTTCTTTTATGAAGAACTTCGCAAAATCATTGAAAATCTTGATGAAGAAATCACTTGCACATATTTTGATCTGAAAGATTATGAAACCGTTCTGAATAATGATGATCTGGAAGATGATAAAAAGTTGATCGAACTTTATAAAATCCTTTCAACCTATCATTTGTTGAAAGAACCGTTTGCCGAAGACAGCAACGCATTAAACAAGCCTTTTTATGATGAACTCTTGCACATCATCGGACTTGAGGAAGTAAAGGTTAAATCTAAGTCAATCATTCGCCGCAAAGAAGAAGGAAACCGCGATCAAGGCTCTTTGATTGAAAACGCGATAACAATCTTGAAGACGAAAGACAGCTTGCACAAAGTTGAAAACATTGCGGATTACGGCAAAGATAAAGAAGAAAGATATTATAATGTTGCTCTGGAACTCTGCATAATTTGGATAAACCGCATTTTGTTTCTCAAACTATTGGAAGCACAACTTGTTAATTATCAGAAAGGAAATAAAGAATATCGCTTTTTGAATGTTGAAACGATTTCCGAATTTGACGAACTTTTTATACTTTTTCATCAAGTATTAGCAAAAACCTTTGAAGACCGCAACGAATTTATAAAAGAAAAATATAAACGTGTGCCTTATCTGAATAGTTCACTTTTTGAGATAAGCGAACTTGAAGACCAGACATTTTCAATCGAATCTTTGAAGGATTCGGCAACGCTCGGATTTAACAAAACAACGATTCTCAAAAAGTTCAAAGCGGAAAATAAAACTTTAACAACACTCGAATATCTGTTTAAGTTTCTGGATGCTTACGACTTTGCAAGCGAAGGCTTTGAAGACGTGCAGGATGATAATCGGTCTTTAATCAATGCGTCTGTTTTAGGCAAGGTTTTTGAGAAAATAAACGGTTACAAAGACGGCTCGATCTTCACGCCCGGATTTATAACGATGTATATGTGCCGTCAAGCAATCCGCTTGGCAGTTATTCAGAAATTCAAAGATAAATATGAGATTGATGTTGAAACCTTTGACGATCTGAAAAACTTTATCGGAAGTTTCAACAAAGCCGAAAAGATTCTCGAATATAACGAACTTATCAATTCATTACACCTTTGCGATCCGGCGGTTGGCAGCGGACATTTTCTTGTTTCTTCGCTCAATGAAATCATTGCGATAAAGTGCGAACTCGGAATTTTGGCAGATGAAAAAGGTGTTCGTTTGTCCGAATATGAAATCACGATTGAAAATGATGAGTTGATTCTGACAGACGAAAAAGGCGATATTTTCGAGTATCAAATAAACGAAGACGGCAAACCAACGGCAAAGGCTCAAAGACTGCAAAAAACTCTGTTTCACGAAAAACAGACGCTTATCGAAAATTGTCTTTTCGGAGTTGATATAAATCCGAACTCGGTCAAGATTTGCCGTCTTCGTCTTTGGATAGAACTTCTCAAAAATGCTTATTACAGAGAATCAAGTAATTACACCGATCTCGAAACTTTGCCGAACATTGATATAAACATCAAAGAAGGCAATTCGCTTTTAAGCCGTTTTTCTTTAGATGAAGATTTGAAAAAGATTTTGAAAACGCTTCAATACAGCATTGAAGATTATAGAAACTTTGTGCTTGGCTACAAAGAAACCCGCGACAGAGAAAAGAAACGCGAATTTGAAACGAAAATAAGACAAATAAAGAATGATTTCAAAACGCAGTTGTTTTATTTTTCACCCGAAAGACGAAAACTTGCAGACCTTGAAAACCAACTTAAAGCCAGCGAAAGCAAACAATTTCTTTTTGGTGAAATTGATGCCGAAAAAGCCAAACGATTAAAAGCCGAAGAAGTTTTGAAAACAAAAATTGTAAAAGCTAAAGATGCGATCAAACAAATAGAAGAAAATGCAATTTACAAAAATGCTTTTGAATGGCGTTTTGAGTTCCCCGAAGTTCTCGACAACGAAGGAAACTTTTTAGGTTTTGATATTGTTATCGGAAATCCGCCGTATGGTGCTGAAATACCTAATAAAAGTTTATTGAAAGAGTTATTTCCAAATTCTAGTTATGGTCAAATTGATACTTACAAATATTTTATAGAATTATCTTTTAGATTATGTATTGAAAGAGGTTTTATAAATTACATAACTTCTGACAGTTATTTGGAAAAAAAATACTTCAAAGATGTAAGAACAATAATGAGCGAAAATTCTGTTTGGCTTAAAAACATTAAATTAGGTGATGATATTTTTGAAGATGTAAATCTTCCAACTGCAATCTTCATACTACAAAAAGGTAGTGATGAAGAAATTTATTCATTCAAAGATGTTTCTGATATTAAAGGAAATGATAATAAAGCTGAAGAGTTAAAAATTAAAGATGGTTTTATTAAGATTTCGACAAATGAGATTATGTCTTTTGTAAATAAAACCTCAATAATTGATGAAACTAACTGCAAAAAACTGATTGATATTTTTGACCAAGTGATGGGTGTAAAAGTTTATCAAGTTGGAAAAGGAAAGCCGAAGCAATCCAAATATGAAATTGAAAATGATATTTTTATTTCAAATGAAAAAATTGACGAAAATTATTATCCATTCATTGCACAAGGAATTGAAAGATACGGATATAGATCACAAGGTGAATATATTAAATATGGAAAGTGGTTAGCAGAACCAAGAAAATCAAAGTATTTTGTAAATCCTAAGGTTGTGATTAGAGAAATAGTTAATCCTAGAATTTTTGCAACATATATTGAAAAAGATGCAGTTGTTAAAAATATAGCCGCAGTCATAATCGAAAAAGACAAAAAATTTAGTTTGAAGTATCTTCTCGGTTTACTTAATTCAAATCTATTTACTTACTATTTATTTGAACAAACATCTAAAAGTTCAAATAAATCATATCCTAGTTTCACATCAGGAATAATAAAAAATTTACCAATTAAAAAAATCACACCCGAAGAACAAAAACCGTTCATCAAATTAGTTGATGAAATTCTCGAAAAAAAGAAACTCGGACAGGAAACCGCAGATTTAGAAAAGAAAATTGATGCAATGGTTTATCGGCTCTACGATCTAACCGATGAAGAAATTGCGATTGTTGAAGGGAAGGAAAAGTAGTAAGATTTTCCTTGAAGTTGATAAAAGGGAAACAAAAAGTTAATAAATGAGAGGTGATTGTAGATTATGATGCAAACTTATGAAGCTGTGATTGATGAAAAAGGTAAGATTCATCTGCTCGAATCTATAAATTTGAAAAATGTTCGACGGGTTTTTATTACGATTCTGCCAAATGAAACGAAGACCAATGAAAATCAAGTTGATGTAACAAACTTGGGAGAAATTCTGGACGATGATCTGGAAAACGCCCGAAAGGAAATCTCACAAACATTTCTAAATGCGATTGAAAATTCAAGTAAGGAATTAGAAAGAAACTAAAAATGTCCGTTTATATTACCGATACCCATCCGCTGATTTGGTTCACGCTTAACAAACATTCTTCACTTTCAAAAAAAGCATTGACTGTTTTTGAATCTGCAATAAAAGGAGAATCATTTATATATATTCCGACAATCGTTTTATGGGAAGTGGCAATTTTAGAGCAAAAACAGCGAATCAAATTATACAACGGTTTTTTGAATTGGTCTGAACAATTGCTTAAAACCAAAGCCTTCGGCATTGCTCCGCTTGAACCTAAGATTATCGCACTCGGCACAGGTTATAACTTCAATAACGATCCTTTTGATGAAATAATTACCGCTTACGCTTCACAAATGCAATTACCTTTGATTACCAAAGATAATGCGATTACTAATTCAGGTTTGATTGAAGTTTATTGGTAGTAAAGATTGCCAAGAGTCAATGAAATTCTCGAAAAAAAGAAACTCGGACAGGAAACCGAAGATTTAGAAAATAAAATTGATAAACTGGTTTATCGGCTTTACGATCTGACCGATGAAGAAATTGCGATTGTTGAAGGGGATAACTAAAATGAAAAAGACAAAAGAAAGAAAAAAACCGCCGGTGCAATCTAAAATTTATCATAGTTTTAAAGGCGGTGAATATAATGGCAAATTGCTTACGAAGAAAGAAAGGGATGCAATAATTAATCCGCTTGGTGAATTTCAACATAAAGGCAAAGGACTTCCAGAAAGAGTTAAGAAAGATAATGAGTGCGAGTTTTACACTTTCAATTTTGAAATTCGTATGAAGCACGGCGATAAAGAAGATGAAATAGAATTAGGTTTTGCCGAAAAAAGTTCCGACAAACACACAATCATAATCTACGATAATTTAGACGGAGTAAAATCCTGTAAGGCAAACCGTGATTTTACAATAAATCTGAATAAGACAATTTATGAAACCAGTTTTATCTTAGCCGAAGCCTGCGTTAAAAATCAGACGGAAGATTTTGAGAATAAAAGAGAGTTTTTGAAGAAAATTACTGAAAAATTTTCAAATCAATACAAAGAAATTTTAGGACTGGGTTATCGGAAAATTATTGAAACATCCTTAGATGAAAACGGAATGAAAGTTGAAAAATCAATATTTGCTTCCAATGTTGGTAGGAAAGAAGGAACAAAAAAATCTAGAAAACTTTCAGATAAGGAAATTGAAAACCGCAAAGCTCGGAAAGGCAAAATTATAGAAGCGATACAGACAGCAAAAAATCCAGAAATCAAATCTGAACTTGCTCGGATTATTGGCATATCGAGAAAAACATTGAAGACTTGGCTTTATGAAATGGGTTTTAAAAACAATAGAGATTTTTACGATCTAATTCGTTTTGCTGAAAGTGGGAAGTAACTAATTAAAATTTAATTTCCGTCTTACCAAAATGTAGATTCATTACTTTTGGTTATGACAAGATTACGCTAGTTCAAAAGAGTTTAACTTTTTTGACTGGCGATTTTTTTATTTAAGGAGAGTTATTGAAATGGAACAAAAATTAAAAACAGCAAAATGGGTTAGTGAATTATTAGGCGTGAAAACCGCACGGATTTATGAACTTTGTCGGGAAGATAAGAATTTTCCCTTTATTTTGATAGGACAAAGACAGTATCGTTTTAGCGAATCGGCGTTAATGCGTTGGATTGAAGGCGGCGGAAACCGTCAAAGTGAGGTTGAAGAAAATGCGTAAAAACAAATTGATTAGACAACAAATGGAAAATAAATATCGCATTCGTCTTAGTGAACTTTGCGAAGTTTTGAATCCGCCGGAATATCGAAGACAGGATTTCAGAAACGGGCATACGATTTCCGAAGTTGCCGAGTCGGTTGGTAAATTGCCGAATTTTGTTTTGAACGAAATCAGACAAAAGCGTTTGAAAACAACGATTATTGATCGAAAGGTGAGAATAGAATTCAATGATTTTATGCAATGGTTACAGATTGGCTAAATATAATGGCTGATACGGTAAAAATAAAACATTTCTATCAATCACTTGTTAGCGATCAATTCCGAAATACTTGGCAATATCTTTCATTTAAGAAAAATCCAACTTGGATTTTGAATGATAAGGATGCCAGAGTGCCGAATCTGACAATGATTTTGACACCGAACGGAATTTGGCATTTTTCGGCGGAAGCGTCATTGCCAAAGATGCAATACGGACATAATGCAAAAC
>JALZKH010000063.1 GCA_030859345.1 Acidobacteriota bacterium
TAACTTTGCCGTCTTCAATCTGCCGAAAAAGTGTCGCCATATAAAACATTTTGACAACGCTTGCCGGATAAATTTGTTCATTACCGCGATAATCCGCTCTGGCAAGTTTATCCGGCAAACGCATATCAATTAATGTCGCCGCTATTTCGTTTGATTTTAATCCTTTGTCGGCAAAATCCTTTAATGTATCATTAACAGCAGATGTTAAAATTCCTTTTAATTCATCAGATTGCACAAATTTTATAGATTCAACACTATTGTTCGGAAGATATTTCCTGGCAATCTGACGGTCTTGTGCCGATAAAGTTATATTTAAGGCGACAAAAACAGTAATACTAAATAAAACTGCAAACAGTTTTTTCATCAAATTAAACTCCTATTTTAAAATTCTTTACGAAAGGCAGATAAATAGAGTATAAACAAAAAGTATTCAACATAAAAGCCTTTTTTATAAATTCTCCCCAAAAAAAATCTTGCTATTTTTTTTTTTTCTGTGATAATTCTTGTGTTCAAGACAAAAACTCGGAATTTACTGGATTGTTTGCAACTCAACATTGTCTTTCCTAAAGCGTAAGTTTCGCTACCTTGCAAATAGTTAAAAGTTTTTTCCTACAAATTTCACATCCTTGTATAAGCGGTTGTTTTGACTACACAGACTCAACAATCTTTTTGGATTAACTTCCATAATTTTTGTTACAGAAAGGAGAAGAAAAATGAAGAAAAACAGAATAATGTGGGGATTAGTATCCCTAATGGTTCTAATTACTATTGCTGTGTCATTTGGCATTAGGGATGGATATACTCAGCAACAAGATAATAATTCTCAGCCTAAAAATTATAGAGATAAAGCTCAAGACTATGAGGTTCGATACGACGATACCAGCAAATACCCGATTGTCGATTATGATTCAGAGAAACCGTCTGACCCTAAGGAAGCGAAAAAAAGAGAAGAAAAAAGCAAACGCTACGATAAAATAGGATTTATTCTAAAAAATCCTCATCCTGACGACAGCGGAGTCTTATCTTTTGATGATGATGCTATTCCCGAAGCTATCTCACTTAAGAAAAGCAATCTGATTATTATCGGACAAATTATCAGCGGAGAGGCGTTTTTAACTAATAAAAAAAATTCCGTTTATTCTGAATACACGATTGCAATAGAGGAAATTCTATTTAGTGAAAATAAAAACCTGACGGTAGGAAGCACTATAACAATGGATAGATTTGGCGGATATGTTCGTTATCCGAACGGTCAAAAGGTTTTTTATGGAATTGCCGGGAAGGATTTACCTCGGGTTACGGATAGATATATTTTATTTCTTAATACGAAGGGAAATAGTTCTAATTATGAAATACTAACGGGATATAAGTATGATGAAAACAAAGTTGAAGTATTAGATGCTATTCCAGACTTTTCTGAAATTAAAGGAAAAAAAGGGAAAGAATTAAAGGATTTTATTAAAAACAAAATCAAATCCAATAAACCTCAAAAAATTAGGGAGAAAGACAATGCAAATAAAATCTAAAATAGAATTTACTCTTCAAATTTCAATTATCTTATCTTGTTGAGTTTCGCTATCGGGCAAAAGTTTGGGATTCCAATAAAAAGAAAGTTGGACGCTGGGCGTGGGATGTATTTTTACAATTGGAGCAACCTTAAATTATCTGAATACAAACTCGAAATAGTTAAAGTACATCGAATAAATTATTTTCGGCGTTCTATTTTTTTTTGTTTGTGAGAGAAAAAAGATGTTATATTTGAAAAAATTAAAATGAAAGAAGAAAAACTTATACGCGGAATTGGGCGTTGGGATTTGACGGCGATTGTTATTAATACGGTTATCGGTGCGGGAATTTTCGGTCTACCATCAAAAGTTGCCGCACTTATCGGAAGTTACAGCATCATTGCATTTATCGTCTGTTCGATAATTATTGTGTTTGTCGTGCTGTGTTTTGCGGAGGTTTCAAGCCGTTTTCAAACGACCGGCGGAGCTTATATTTATACAAAAGAGGCTTACGGAAATCTTGTGGGATTTGAGGTCGGCTGGCTTTTTTGGCTGACGAGATTTACCGCATTTGCAGCAAATTGTAATTTGCTGGTTGATTATCTGGGCTATTTTAACGAATCTTTGGCACAGGGAACTTTACGCATTTTCATTATCGCCCTTGTTGTTTTCGGTCTGACCGCTATTAATATCGTTGGCGTTAAACAGACGGTTACGGCAACAAATATTCTTACATTTGCCAAGCTCACGCCTTTATTTTTATTCGTTATTGTTGGAATGTTTTTTATTCAACCTGTAAATTTTGATTTTGGAATTTCGCCGACGGCAGACGTTTTTGCAAATGCGATCTTAGTTTTAATTTATGCTTTTGTCGGTTTTGAATCGGCGGTTATCCCGGCAGGCGAGATGGAAAATCCGAAGAAAAATGCACCGTTTGCATTGATGACGGCAATCGGAATAATCGTCGCATTGTATATTTTGATTCAAATTGTTTCCATCGGAACTCTGCCTGAACTTGCCAATTCCGAAAGACCGCTCGCCGATGCCGCCGAAAATTTTGTCGGAACTTTCGGAGCAACATTTATCGTTATTGGAGCATTAGTTTCAATTCTCGGAAACTTAAACGTCGGTTTGCTTTCAACTACAAGACTTTTATTTGCAATGGCAGAGCAAAAAGACGTTCCACAATTTCTCGCCAAAGTCAGCGATAAATTCAAAACTCCGCATATTGCAATTATTTTAACTTCAATCGGTATTTTTATTTACACGATTTCCAGTTCATTTATAGCCGCACTGACGATCAGCACGATTACAAGATTGATCGTCTATGCAATGACTTGTGTTGCTCTGCCGATTTTCCGTTACCGCAAAGATGCTCCTGAAGCCGGAGTTATCGTGCCGCTTGGAATTTTAGCTAGTATTTTTTCGTTGATTTTAATTGGCTGGCTTTTGCTGAGCGTGAAATTATTAGATTTATACCAACTTTTGATATTCATCGTAATTGGTCTGGTATTTTATTTCCTTTACAAATATCTCGGTAAAAAAGATTCAGGTGATTTATCTTAAAATGGAATTAAGTCAATTAATGGAAAATGGAAAACGGAAAACGGAAAATGGATAGAGTGAAAAAAGCAGTTTTTTTATATTATCTGTTTTTCGTTTTTAATTGTTTTTCGTACATTAAACGTAAACCTTCAAGCAATAAATTATCTTCAATAATTTTAATATTTTTTGATTCTTCCACAATTAATTCCGCAAAACCGCCGGTTGAAATGATTTTTGGTTGGGCGTTGATTTCATTTATCATTCGCTCGATAATTCCATCAACCAAACCGATATAACCAAAATAAATTCCAGATTGAATTGATGAAACGGTTGAATTTCCAATTATTTGAGAAGGTTTTACAAGTTCAACCTCAGGTAATTGCGATATTTTTTCAAAAAGTGCGGAAGTCAGAGTATTTATGCCGGGCGTAATAATTCCGCCCAAAAATTGGTTCTTAGCGTTGACCACATCAATCGTCGTTGCCGTTCCGAAATCGCAGACAATTACGGGACTTTTATATTTTTCCTTTGCTGCGTAAGCAGCCACCAATCTGTCTGAACCGCAATTCTCCGGTGGAAAATAATTTATTGAAAACCCGTAATCAAAAGTATGTTCGGCAAAAAACGGTTTGACCTGAAAATGCTTTTCGCCAAGATTCCGGTAAGTTTTATTTAATTCTTTAACGACGCTGGAAATTACAATTGCGGAAATTTCAATAGGAATTTCATTTTCGATGTGAGAGAAAATTTCTTCGGATGTTTGTTTGCGAACTGTGGGAATGGAAATTTTTTTTACAAGATGTTTATTATCAAAAAACCCGAATTTCGTGCTTGAATTGCCGATGTCTATGGTCAAAATCATAAGGGTTTTAAAAACAGTAATGGAAAATAAATCGAAACCAAATCAACTTATTTTCCAATATTCATTATTTATTTATATTATTTAGCCCTGAAGCGGCAAGCCATCATAAACAACCAGCCAACCGTTTTGTTTGCTGGTTTTAAGGCTTTTTGTGTACCAATCAAGAGCTTTATCGGGATCGTCATAAAGCTGAACCGCCGGATTTATCTCTCGCGGATCAACGCGGCAGATAGCACCTCCCTGATCGGCGGTTTTCAGACACAAAAGTGCGATCATATCATTTTTTGATAAAACGGCAGTCCGCATATTAACTTCCGTGAACTCGAAAGTTTCAATTCTCGGTTCTTCAAAATCCATCTCACTTCCAAATTCATTTAATTCGTCTTCAAAAAGATCGATGTTGTCTTCAAACTCGTTCAAGTCTTGTTCAAGTTCGTCTAATTCGCTCTCAAAATCGTCGTATTCATTTTTCATATTTAGTAATTCCAATTCAAAAAATTCTATGTATATTCTACTCTATTTTATAAGTAAATACATATCAACCAAATAATATAACTTTTATTCAGCCCGCAATCGTTCGACATCACCAGCTTGAATAATTATTACTTTTCCGTTTTTGTCCATAACCCGCAATGCACCGTTTTCTTCCAATCCGCAGGTTTTACCGTAAATAATTTCATTTTCCAGAATCACACGCACATCTTTTTCAGAACAATAACTCGAACGCTTTTCCCATTCACGACGGATTTTTCCCGCACCATTTCGGCTTTGAAATATCTCATAAAAGTAAATAAAAAAATGAGTCAAAGAATTTAATAATTCGTCCGCATCTACCTTTTCTTTCGTTTCCAGTTCGATAGAAGTTGCCGTTTCGATCAATTCGGCAGGGAAGTTTGCAGAATATAAATTTATGCCGATTCCGACAATTACAGCTAAACCTTTATTAGTTTCTGCGGTTTCAGCCAAAATTCCGCTGATTTTTTTTCCTTTAATTAAAATATCGTTTGACCATTTAATATCCGGCTTGAGTTTATAGAATTCTCGTAAAACTTCAAAAACAGCAACCGAAGTCATCAAAGTTATAATCGGCAGAAATTTTATTTCTATTTTCGGACGCAGAACAATGCTGAAATAAAGTCCAGAATCTTTTTCCGAAATCCAGCTTCGCCCGTATCTCCCTTTTCCCGCCGTTTGCTGGCGGGCAACAATGCACAAACCTTCATCCGCACCTCGTTTTGCTTGGTTTGCGGCTTCGGTATTGGTGGAATTTATAGAATCAAATTTTAGTATTCTTATATTAATAAAAAATTAATCGGAAATGTTCCAAAGCGAATTTGTATAGAATTTGTTTTCATCAAAAAAGTTCTTAACAATCTCAAAACCGCTTTCTTTCGCCAGATTTTCTATCATTTTAAGATTATATTTTTGCGAAACTTCCATATAGATCGGTTCCCATTTTTTGAAATGAAATTTTTTATCAAGTGATTCGATAAAAACGGTTTGTTCCGTTTTTGAAATCAAATAAGAACGGGCGGCACATTCGGTTGGATGATAACTTGCGTAATGTGAAAATTCTTCGGTATTAAAATTTGCACCGAGTTCGCGGTTAATTCGTTTTAATAAGTTGATGTTGAATTTTGCTGTAACTCCCTGCGTATCGTCATAAGCCGCTAAAATCGTTTTCGGATTTTTGTGCAGATCAAAACCGATCAAAATCAAATCGTCTTTATTCATTACATTCCGCAATTCTCTAAAAAATGCTACCGCTTGTTCCTGACGAAAGTTGCCGATGTTTGAACCCAAAAATAAAATGATTTTACGTTTGTCAGATTTTTCCTTAAATGCTTCGAGAGTTTTAAAATAATCGCCCTGTTCGGTTTGAATTTTCAGATCGGGAAATTCAGTATGAAATTTTTCTGTCAAAAAGTTTAGTGCTTCTGATGAAATATCAATCGGCACGTATTGAAATTCAGCATTTTGCTTCAAAAAATAATCAACCAGCAGCGAAGTTTTTGTCCCATCGCCGGCACCGAGTTCAATCAAATCAAATTCGCCCTTGTCTGCTCCAAAAGCATTGTAGATTTCTTCGGTTTGTTTGCGGAAAATTTCGTCTTCACTCCTCGTCAGATAGTATTCCGGCAATTTCATAATCTCCTGAAAAAGCCTCGTCCCTTCATCATCATAAAAGTATTTTGAAGACAAACTTTTCGGTTCGTTCGATAATCCTTCAATAATATCTGCGGCGAAATTGTTTTGTTTTTGCTTGGTTGAATCTCTCATTTGAAAACCCTTGTTCTTTTTGGTTAGTCTGCGAAATGTGTAAAATTATATAAAATGAAAATTAAATTAATTTCCATTTTAAAAAAGTTTCGAGTTCTTTTACGTTTTTCGCAGGAAATTCTTATTTTGCCAGCCGCAATCCCGTAAATTGCCAACGAAGATGCGGATGGAAAAAGTTGCGGTATGTTTTTCGACTGTGATTAGGCGAAGTTGCAACCGATGCACCACGCAAGACTTTTTGATTGACCATAAATTTTCCGTTGTATTCGCCAACCGCACCTTCGGCGGTTTTGAAATTCGGATACGGTTCATAAGATGAATTCGTCCATTCCCAACGCAAACCCCAATCAAATTTGTCGCTTGCCGTTTCCCATTCAAATTCCGTCGGAAGTTTTAAGTCTTTCCATTCCGCAAAGGCGGACGCTTCATAAAATGAAATATGACAGACGGGACTTTTCGGATTTACTTTTCTCAAACCGGCAAATGTATAATTAAATAATTCACCATCCTTTTTATGCCAATAAAGCGGCGAAACAATTTCATTTGAATTTACCCAATCCCAACCTTCTGAATGCCAAAGCTTGTGGTTTTGATAACCACCGTCTTCGATAAATTCAATAAATTCCGCGTTTGTGGTCAGATTTTTTTTAATTTGAAAATCTTCCAGATAAACTTTGTGTCTTCCCAATTCATTATCAAAATGAAAACCTTCGCCCGCAAAGCCGATTTCCTTGATTCCGCCTTCGATTTCGATAAATGGATTTTCCTCAACCTCACCTTTTTCTGCCAACGCAAAATCTTCTTTATAAACCGGGAACAAAGGATTTACGCTGAAAGTATATTTCAAATCCGTGAGCAGAAGTTCCTGATGCTGCTGCTCGTGATTTAAGCCGATAGTAATTAATTCCTGCACGTTTTCGGATAAATCCTGATCAAAAAATGCAAGCATTTCGTTATCAACATATTCCCGATATGCAAAAACTTCCTTGACCGTCGGACGCGAAAGATCACCTCGATTGTGCCGCAGAGTCCGATCACCGATCGTGTTATAATAACTATTAAAAAGAAACCCGAACTGCGGATTAAATTCCTGATAATTGTCCTGAAATTGCTTGAGAATCATCTCCTCAAAAAACCAGGTCGTATGAGCAATATTCCACTTTGGCGGCGAAACATCTTCAATCGGCTGCGGAATATAATCCTCGATTTCCAGCGGTTCGCAAATTTTTTCGGTATGTCGGCGAACTTCCCGATACATTTGCCGTAAATTATTTTGTGCGGATTCTATTTTATGTGTTGCTTGCATAATATTTATTAAATCAAAATTCTATGCAAAGACAAAGGAACTTTTTAAGAAAATTAATTGTCGGATTTTATAAGGTTGATATTTTGATAAACTTTTCGTAAAGATTCTTCTGAAATTTCAGCGAGATAATAATCTTCGGAATTTAGATTTGTTGTGAGAATCGGAACTGACGAAGCATCGCCGATTTCGCCGAGTGCAAAAGCAGCTTCACGTTTTGTGTCATCGGTTTCTTTTTCGTTTTGCAGAATTCTGATTAATAATGCGTTGGCATTTTGAAAAACAGGAAAAGTTTCGATTAATCTGCAGTATTTGGGTATTATAATTTCCTTAAAATTTTCAGGCAGAAAACTTTCGGGGGTTACGATCGGGTCTTCATCGCCGCGTTGCAGATTTTGGGCGATTTGTCCGATTGAACGAGCCGCCGCACGACGCAAAAATCTTTCATTGTCTTTTGGTTTCTTTTGCAAAATGTTCATCAAAACCAAAGTTGCCGAAATATCGCCGATCTGTCCGAGTGCGATGGCGGCAGCGGTGCGGACTTCGAGTTTTTTGTCTTTTTGTAAAAGATTGATCAAAGATTGATTCGCTAAATCGCTTTCGACTTCGCCTAAAGCATAAGCAGTTTCACGGCGGACAAATTCGCTTTTTTCATTTAATAATGGAAGTAAAACCTGCACAGCTTCATTTTTTGGAAGAAACACAACCGAATGAGTTGCAGTTGCACGGACAATTTCAAGCGAATCTTTTAATGCGGGAACGGCGATTCGAGATGCCGTTTCGGTTCGGTAATTACGCAAATCGAAAAGTGCGTTGCGTTTAACATCTTCCGTGCCGAACTCGATCCTTTCCGAGAAATAATGGATTTGTTCGGGTGTTTGAGCCTGGGTTTTGACTAAAAAACACATGCAAAGCACGAAGAAAATAATACCGAAAAATTTTATATTTTTACTGATGCCTTTTAACTTTCTCATTAGATAGTTTGCTGAAAGTGTTTCCGCCGAATACTTTCCCATTCAAAAACCCGCCTTGCACGTTTGTTCTCATAAGCATCGGCAAGCGAAATAATGAGATCGTCATTAAATTTAATTAAATTTGAAGGCGTTTGTGAAGTGTAATCTAAAATGTTTGAAATTCTGTTTTCGTTTGATTTAATTTTTTCGTCGGTAATATATTTACTGGTTGGTTTGACCATCTTCTTAAACCTCCTCAAATGTCGGCAGACGGTCAAATATGAATATAAAATCTTATGTTTTGACCATCATTTTGTTAATTTTTCTCATACTTAAAACTTTAATAAATGTAAATCTCCAACAATTTCTGTTTGTTTTTTGCAAATAAAATAATAACACATAGCAGAATTTAGTGGCAATATGAAAATTCCCGGTTTGTGTTGTTTGGAATAATTGCTGGACAAAATCGGACTTATTCTTTAACATCACAATTATGAGTTTTTACAAAAACATTCTCATCCTTAGATAGCCACTCGTTGGATATCCTTTCTAATGAAGTGGCGTAGCTTCGCAAATTTATTTCAAACAACAATTTAATGAGCATTTCAAAGTGGATAGATTCCTATTTATTCGCTAAAATTATTTTTTTCGAACTGCAGAATTGAAGCCAAAAGCATTGGAATTCAAACTCAGGACTCAGGATTTTTTAAAGACTATGGATGAGAAATATTTCGCAAAAAAAATAGAAAGAAAATGGCAAAAGCGTTGGGCTGAAAGAGGCACATTTGAAGCCAGGATTGTTGATAATAAAGAGAAATTTTATTGTTTGGAAATGCTGCCGTATCCTTCGGGCAAATTGCATATGGGACACGTTCGCAATTATTCGATTGGCGATGTTTTAAGCTGGTATAAACGCCTGCAGGGTTTTAATGTTCTGCATCCGATTGGATGGGATTCATTTGGACAGCCCGCCGAACAAGCTGCGATCAAACAAAATGTAAATCCGAGAGATTGGACCGAAAAAAATATTGTGCAGATGAGAGAGCAGTTGCAATCATTGGGTTTGAGTTATGATTGGTCGAGAGAAATTGCCGCCCATCGTCCCGAATACTATAAATTCGATCAATGGTTTTTCCTGAAAATGCTGGAAATGGGGTTAGCGTATCGCAAGGATTCTGAAGTAAATTGGTGTCCGAAATGTGAAACAACGCTTTCCAACGAACAAGCTTCGGGTGGTATTTGCTGGCGTTGCGGAACACAGGTTGAAAAACAATCGCGTCCGCAGTGGTTTTTGCGGATTACGAAATATGCCGAAGAATTGTTAAAAGACATGTCGGAAATTGAAGACGGCTGGGCAGAAAGAGTTTTAACAATGCAGCGAAATTGGATAAACAAAAGCGTCGGAGCAAATATCAGATTTCAGATCGCAAATTTCAAATACAGAGATAAAGAACTGACCGAAGAAAAGGTTTCGGAAATCGAAATATTTACTACTCGAATTGATACGATTTACGGTGTAAATGCGGTTGTCGTATCGCCCGATCATCCATTTGTTGTGGAAAATTTCGGGATATTTTCGGACGAAGTAAAATCAAAAATCGAAGAAATAAGGGTCGAGCAAACGAAACCAAAAGATTATGACGAAGAAATTGTTAAGGACGGAATTGATACGGGAATGAAAGCTGTCAATCCGTTTAGCAGCGAGGAAATTCCGATCTGGGTCGGAAATTACGTGATGATGAGTTACGGAACGGGTGCGGTTATGAGCGTTCCCGCACACGATGAACGTGATTTCGAATTTGCGAAAAAATTTAACTTGCCGATACGTCAGGTTATAGAAGACGCGGAGATGGGGAGACGCGGAGATGGGAAAAATTCTGAACAATCGCAAATCGCAAATCGCAAATCGCAAATCAATGAGGCTTTTACCGGAAAAGGCATTTTGATAAATTCAGATAAATGGAATGGTAGAAAATCAAAAGAAGCGATTCGGGAAATGACTAAATTTGCCGAAGATGAAGGCTTTGGTGAAAGTGCAACCACTTACCGCTTGCGGGATTGGGGAATTTCGCGGCAGAGATTTTGGGGTTCGCCGATTCCGATCATCTATTGTGATTCGTGCGGTGCTGTTCCGGTGCCGTTTGAAAATTTACCGGTTGAATTGCCGGATTCAGCACCTTTTACGGGAGTTGGCGAATCACCTTTAGCAAAAGTTCCCGAATTTGTGAATACAAATTGTCCGAAATGCGGCGAAGATGCCAAGCGTGAAACGGACACGATGGATACTTTCGTTGATTCGTCCTGGTATTATTTCCGCTATTGCGATCCGCATAATACGGAAATGCCTTTTGATCCTAAAATCATCAATTATTGGATGCCGGTCGAACAATATATCGGAGGAATTGACCACGCTGTGATGCATTTGCTTTACACACGTTTTTGGACAAAGGTTTGTCATGAATTAGGTTTGGTTGATTTTGTCGAACCTGCGAAAAGACTTTTGACGCAAGGAATGGTCGTTACCGATTCTTTTTACAGCACAACGAAAGAATCTTATGTGGCGGCGGAAGATGTTGAAATTGAAAGGGATGTTGGTGGTGAGGTTTTGAGTGCAAAGTTAAAATCTGATGGTTCGGCTGTGAAAATTGCCGTCGAAAAAATGGGTAAATCCAAATTAAACGGAATTGATCCGAATGAAATGATTCATGGAAAAGGTGCTGACGACGGTTACGGTGCGGATTCGGTCAGACTTTTCTCAATGTTTGCCGCTCCCGTCGAAAATGAATTGGTCTGGCAGGAAACCGGAATCGAAGGTGCAAAAAGATTTATTCAAAGAGTTTGGCGATACGTATTTAAGTGGAAAATGGAAAATGGAAAATGGAAAATGCCGGAATCGGTCTTAAAATATGAATTTTCAGATGATGCAAAAAAATTGCGGCAGAAAACTCATCAGACGATTCAACGGATCACTGAAAACTTTGAAAGCGGACAATTTAACACGCCTGTTGCGGCTTTGATGGAATTGTCGAATGCGATGTATGACTTTAAGGTTGAACCCGAAAATGCAAATGACGGCGATTTATTTGCAGTTCGTGAAGCGTGTGAGAGTTTGATTTTGATGCTTGCTCCTTATGCTCCTCACGTTGCGGAAGAATTATGGGAAGTGATTACAGGACGAGATTCAGGAATTTTAGAATCAGACGCGAGATTTCCAATTGCTAATGAAGAAGTTGCAAAAGAAGATGAGGTTGAAATTGCCGTGCAGATAAATGGTAAATTGCGTGCGAGAGTTAAAGTTTCAGCCGATGCTTCACAGGATGAACTGGAAAAAGCGGCTTTAGAAAATGAGAAAATCAAGGAATATACAAATGAAAAGGAAATCGTGAAAATTATAGTTGTACCGGATCGCCTTGTTAATGTTGTTATTAAAAGTTAATAAATAAGGGATAATCAATAACGGATATGGATATTATAAATAGAAGTAATCTGATATTATTATCAAAGTTTATAAAATTTAATGTTTTTTCAATAATATGTTAAAACTTTTAATCAACGGTTTAATTGTTTTACGTAAATGCTTTAAACCTTGCTTGAGTCGGCTAAAGCATTTAGAATTGGGAAGTAGGAGTATTATTATCATTGACTAAAATTTTTCACAATCAATTTATTTAACAAATTGGGTTTACAAAATGAGAGAATGCCAACATTGCAAGAGTTGCTTCACGGATGATGTCAAAACCTGTCCGACAGATGGAATGCCGACGATCCACACGATTAGCGGCGAACCTGTTTTAGAAGGAAAATATTATTTAGACAGCCGCATCGGACAGGGCGGAATGGGTGTTGTATATAAAGCCCGCCACGCTTATTTAAAAACCCAACACGCCATAAAAGTCATTCTGCCCGATCTGGTTGGAAATGATCCGCAGCTCGTTACGAGATTTCGTCAGGAAGCTCTCGCCGCCGCCGCAATCCGCCATCAAAATGTAGTTCAGGTTACTGATTACGGTGTCGCTCAAGGCACAATGCCGTTTCTTGTGATGGAATTTGTTGAAGGTGAAGACCTGCACGATTATTTAGCTCGTGAAGAAAAAATAAAGCCTGCAAAAGCCTTTGAAATGATTTCAGCAATTTGCAGCGGAATCGGTGTAGCACATAAACAAGGTATTATTCACAGGGACTTAAAACCGCTCAACATAATGATTTTAAAAGGGAAATCTAGTATGCACGAAGCGGTTAAAATTCTTGATTTTGGTTTAGCAAAAATCAAATCCGGCGAGTTGCTGGGTTCTTTTGTGCAGGCTCAAACGACAGGATTAATGGGTTCGCCATATTATATGGCTCCTGAACAATGGAGCGATGACGAACTTGATGCCCGTTCTGATATATATTCTATCGGAATAATGCTTTATCAAATGCTGATCGGCGATGTTCCTTTTAAAGGTTCATCAATTCCCGCGATTATGAAAAAGCATCTGACCGATGAGCCTCCGACCTTTGCGGAAAAAGGCGTAACCGATATTAGTCCTGAGGTAGAAAAAGTTGTTCTTCATACACTGAGAAAAAAACGTGATGAAAGAACTTCCGGTGTTGAAGAATTAATAACGGAATTCAGAGCAGCACTTGGAGATTCCTCGCCGTATTCAACTTTATCATCAATTCACACAACTTCTACGCCGATACCTGTTTCTTCTTTAAGCGTTCTAACAAGTCCGCCGAAATCCAAAGTTTATTTAAACGATGTAGCTATCGGTTTAACTGAAAATAACGGTTGGCTGCAGCTTGAAGGAGTGCAGAGCGGAAATCATCATCTGAGAATATGCCATGAGGGTTTCGAGGATTGGGAAAGGAATTTATTGCTTGATGGCAATCCTAAAAAAGTAGTTGCAGAATTGCAGCAGAATATAAGTAATTCACAGGTAAGCATTCCAAAACCTGCACAAACTATGCCTTTTTCTCCAGCCGGAGAAAAAAGTCAGCAAAATCTGTCAAACTCTCAACAATCTCAACCGATTCCACAAAATACTGTGCAGCAACAGCAATATCAAACCGGCACGCAAAGTTTTGTTGAAGAATCTGTTTCAAAAAATTCTCTTTTTTCACCAATGATTTTGGCAATTATTGGAATTTCAGGCTTATTACTACTTACTGTTATTGGTGGCGTTGGTTTGTATAAACTGGGTTTCATCGGAGGGACTGATCCAAACCCGACAACATCAACGCCTACTGATACTGATACTGATACTGTCAAGCCGATTGTTGAATCTGTGAAAAACGAAATGGTTTTGATTCCCGGCGGAACATTTACAATGGGACGAAATGACGGTGAACTTTTGGAGAAACCGGAACATGAAGTGAAAATTGACAGTTTTTGGTTGGACAAAACTGAAATAACAAATGCTGAATATGCTGAATTTGTCAAAGCAGTAAACTACCGACCACCGCTTAATTGGGTTAATGGAAAACCTGCACTGGATACCGAGAAAAATCCTGTCAGATTTGTCAATATTGAAGATATTGAATCATTTATCAGATGGCGTTCCAAACGAGACGATGTGAATTATCGTCTTCCAACCGAAGCCGAATGGGAATATACTGCCCGCAACGGAAGCGAGAATAATTTATATCCCTGGGGCGATCAATGGGAAAATGATAAAGCTGTTATTAGCAGGGAATTGATCTTCGAAGACGTCGGCACGAAACCCGAAGGTAAAAATAAATGGGATGTTCTGGATTTAGTCGGAAATGTTTGGGAATGGACAGGATCAAAGGCTTATGCTTATCCGAAAGCTCCGGCAGAGTTGGAAAAACAGATTGAAAGCAAATTTCAAGATTTTTATGTGGTCAAGGGAACATTTTCTATAAAAAGCGACGATGATTCGGCAGCAACTTCTACCGTCAGAACTTTTTCATCGGCAAAAACAGAGATAAAGCCATCGGTTTCAGGCTGGCACGGAATGACAATTAGTTTTAGATAAATATTATTATTATGAGAAGAAATTTCAAAAGTTTTAGATATTTAGCCATAATAATCTGTGTATTCTGCTCTGTATTATTTATTAACGGACAAGATTTAGGCAGTTCCAGCGATTTGTTTCGTTCCAAAGCAAAAAAAGAAACTCCTAAAAAATCTACGCCCAAAACTACTCCTCCAAAAAGAAAAAGTTCTCCGCCTGCCAGAAGTCAAAGAACATCTGTAAAATCAAATACTCCGAGAAAAACAAATGTCAAAACAGAAACTTCAATAAATAAAATTAAGCGAATTGATTTGGATGAATTGCAGCAAGCTGATCTCGATGAAAATGTAATTATAACCGTCGGTGAAAAAACACCTGAAGAAACTGCGGAATTATGTGAAAAAGCGATCACCGAAGGAAACCTTGCCCGAAATCTGAGGAATTATACGCAGGCTGAAAACGCTTATAATCGGGCTAAATCAATCAAACCGACAGATTCGAGAGCAATTTACGGGCTGGGAAATCTTTACAGCGATCAACAGCGTTGGGAAGAAGCTGAAAAGGCATACCGCCGAGCAATAGAACTCGAGCCTGAGAATCCGAATGCACATATTGCATTGAGTTTTGTTTTGACTCAACCGACAGTTGGAACCAATTCGGGAATGAGATATGCCGAGGCTGAAAAAATAGCACAAAAAGCAATTCAATTAACTCCCCAAAATCCTTTCGGCTACGATCAACTCGGCGTTGCCAAAGAACTTCAGGGAATCCTTTCGCAGGAAACAGAAAATGCCTATCGAATGGCGATAAAACTCGAACCGACATTCGCTTTGGCTTATGCACACCTGGGCAGACTTTTGCGTAGTCGGGGTTTGACGAAAGAATCAAACGAGGCATATCAGAAAGCTATTGAATTATCGGAAGATGTGCCGAATATGATCTTAGTCGCTGAAGTTTTGCAGTCGCAGCAAAGATTTAATGAATCGGAGCAACTTTTAAGAGATGCGTTGAAAATTGATGCAAAACATCCGACCGCACTTTTTCTTCTTGGCAGAGCTTTGATTACACGCGGAAATTTTGTTGAAGCCGAAGAGGTTTTGACTAAAAGTGTTGAAGTTAGTCCAGACAGCTTCGTTTCTTATACTCTGCTGGGTTCGGTTTATTTCAGACAGAAAAAATGGGGCAAAGCCGAAGAAACTTTAAATAAAGCCCTGCGGGTTGTGTCTCCGAATAAGAAAAAACGTTTAGCACAGGAATTTGAAACTGTTGGCGATGCTTTTGTGAAAAACAAAAAATATGCGGACGCATCAAGAATTTATAAGCGTGCAGTATCTCTTAATGACGAAAAAGTTTCATTAAAGGTTAAATTGGCTGAAGCAGAAAATAATAACAATGGCAAACTGATTTTGGAGAATGAATAATTTAAAAACCGCAACCTCCTCTTTTATTCAATAAAATCGTTTGATCAACAAAATTAACTTAAAAAACAGAAATTTATACAACGCGAAAAAAAGGTTTTAACTTTTAAAATTTAATTCTGACTTATTAGAAAAAAATGTTTTACTGTCCAAAATGTAATCAAAAATTTGAAGGCGATGTTCAGAGGTTCTGTAATAATGACGGCAGCAGACTCTTACCGGAAACTTCAATCAGAAAACAAACCGGAATTAAAGATAAGAGTGTATTTACAAATATTTTAGCAAGAACAAAGCGTCAAAATGAAAAGAATGGGAAAATTGTCTCGACTCCCGAGGTTGTAAAATTCGAAAAAACAAAAACACAATTTGAACCACAGCAAAAAAGTAAGATTTTCAAGACTCCACCGGAATTTGATTCTCAAACAGCCGAACAATTTCTTGGAAAAGAATTTATTGAGAAAAAAGAAGTCCCAAAAACAGCAAAACCTATATCTCGTTTAATAAATCCGAGAGAAGTCGAAATTAATCAGGCGGAACTCGGAGATCGCCGCACAAAACCAACGGGCAGAGCTGCTCTGACTTGGGAAAATCCTGAAATATTAATTGGAGAAACGATAAAAGGTCGGTATCGTATAACTGAAAAACTTGAACAGGACAATGCAGGCATAACATATTTGGCAAATGACGAGATTGTTCAGGATAAAAAAACATTTGTCCGCGTTTTGATGGAAGAGAATTCCAGAGAAAACCTCGAAGATAAAATTTTCGCCGAAGAAAGAGTTTCTCTTTCACACATTAACCATCCAAATGTTGCAAAATTCATTGATTCCGGTGAACTTCCCGAAGGAAAACCATTTATCGTTACGGAATATATCGAAGGCAAATCCGTCAGAGATATTTTGGAAAATGGCAAAGGATTGAATCCGATGAGAGTTGCACGCATTATCGGGCAGACAGCTTATGCATTGAGCGAAGTTCATCAAATCGGAATTCTTCACCGCAATCTGAAACCGGAACACATACTTTTAACTATTTCCGAATCGGGTAAGGAACAGGTCAAAGTAAAAGACTTTGGCATTTCCGGCGACGGAGATTCAAAAACGCATTTTACATACAAATCACCTGAACAAATTGGCGGAAAACTGCCGACTTTTTCAAGCGATACATATTCGCTCGGTGCTATTGCTTATGAAATGCTGACCGGGAATGAGCCTTTTGATGCCTCAAGTGCAAGAGAGTTAATAAAATTACAAAAAAAAGGTGTAGTAGCCAAACCAAGTGAATTGAAATCCGATTTATCGGCGTTGGTTGACAGTATTATTGAAAAGGCACTTTCGTATAATGCCTCGCAAAGATACCCGAAGACAAGAGATTTCGGCGAAGCACTCTATAATTCATTAATGACGGTTTCGCCTTGGGAAGAGAATAGGGAAGCGGCAGAGTTAAACAAGGAAATTTCCAATGAACCATTTGAACAGCAGATTTCAGATGCTGATATTCATATTCCTGCAACGAATTCCAATAATTATGAAGATTTTGTAGATTCTGAATTGCTTGAGATTGGAGAAGAAAAACCTAAAACAATCGAAGAATCAAAAACAGCATCTGCTAATAATCTTCCGATAAAACCAACATCAAAAACTTCTGGCGGAGATAATAAAAATGTTTTGCTTTTGAGTATTTTAGGATTTATATTTTTGGTAGTCGCTGCTGTTTTGATTTGGCAGTATTTTGAAAATCATAATGAGGAAACTTCTCAGGTAAAAAATCCAATCCAAACAAATAATTTGCAAGATAAAGGCTCGACGATTCAGGATGCAGCGGATGACGCAAATAATGAAAATACAGTTCAAACGGATGAAATAGAAGTGCCGCCGTTGGAAAGGGAAATTACCGCACCGCCGAATTCAAAGTATTTTGAGAATTCGGTGCAGAATCTTGATAAGGATTTAGTAAAATATTTTCGGGGTTTTTCATTATATTATCCTGAAGAATGGGGGCAAAATAAATCAGCCACAAATTTTTTGGATATTTCAAAAAAAGATGAAGACGGATATCCCAAAGAGCAAATGCTTATCACGTATTATGACAGTAACGGAACATTCAACTTAGACAAAAAAAAATTTGCAGAATTAGTTAAAAGCTCAAACGAAGATTTAAAGGAAAAAATCGTACCGAATTATGAAGTTGTATCGCAGGAAATTATAACGGTAAATAACGGTTAGAAGGCTTACGAAGTAAAATTTAAAGGCAAAACAGAATTTGAAGACAGAGAAAATTTTGAAATATGGGGTAAAAGAATCTGGATGCCGGCGGCAAGATCGGGTGTAAACAACGGTTTTGTCATCACAATGCTCGCTACATCGCTTTCGAGCCGAATTGAAAGCCTTGATGACATCGGAAAAAAAGGAGATTTAGGCGATATTTTAGCGACTTTTGAACCTGATAGAAATTATTAAATTCAAAAATATAAATTTGAAAAAGCGTAGGTAAAACCAAGTTTGCTTACGCTTTTTCATTTGTTAAACTAAGTTACAATTTGTACCTGTTCTAATTTAGAGTAATAAAAATAAAACTCTCAACAAGATTTTGCAGAATCAGATACTTTTATGAAAATTGTTTTAGTTGAAAATCCTGACGAAGGCAAACAGCCGATTGAGCGAACTTTTCAAAAAGATTTGATTCGTATCGGACGCGATGCAAATAGCTGCGATATAGTATTTGAAAAAAAGCAATATCCGATAGTTTCCCGCCAACACGCTGAAATTCGCTGTCAAAACGGACACTGGTTTTTAAGTGATGCAGCATCCCGCAGTTTGTCGTTATGCTTCTAACTGCAGTGGTCGGTATTGCTTTAGGGCTTTTTATTTCGTCAATTGTCAGAACTTCCGAAATAGCAACGAGTCTGATTCCATTGATTCTAATACCGCAAATTATTTTTTCGGGATTAATCGGTGTGCCAACGAGTATTAATAGAATAGTTGGGTTAGCAATGCCCGCCACCTGGTCTTTTGACACAATGAAACGCATTTCAACGCTTGATACTTTGGAAGTAGAGGGAGCGTATAAGAATGGTAAAACAGGAGGACTTGGACTTTATAAGTTTATTGAACAGAAGAATGACCAAAATATAGCCGATGCCAAGAAAAATATCAAAGAATATGAAAACGAGTTGGAAGAAAAATTAAAAGATGCGGAAAGGCGTTCAAATAACAGCGAAAAGGTTCAATTTTAGGGACTTCCCGAAAGACCGCAGGTTGCCGATGCCGAGAAAATCCCTAAAGATTTGAGTGGTTACATAACATTTCTGCATCCCTGGATGAACAGATTTGTCAATCAACTCGTTTTGATGTTAATGTTTTTTATGTTATTTATTGCAGCACTTTTTGTGCTGCGTTTACAGGATTTTGTATAAGAATTTTTATGAAAAATATAATCAAAAATTTAGCACTATTTATAATTTTTAGTTTCGCAATTTCAAGCTTTGTTGCCTGTAATAATTCTGCGACAACAAATTCGGAAAAAGCATCTGATGGGGGAATTGAAAAATTTTCTGATGAGAAAGCCGAAAATGATGATTTTCCAACTACACCGGATGTTATTGTAAAAACAGATTTACGGGCTATGGATGGTGAAAATTTCAAGGTGGAAGATTTTAAGGGTGATGTGATTCTGGTAAATCTATGGGCAACATGGTGCGGACCTTGTATTAAAGAAATGCCCGAACTCGTCGCAATGCAGGAAAAATACGGTGATAGAGGATTTAAGATTATCGGATTAAATACTTCTAATGAACCCCCCGAACTGGTTAAAGCCTTTGTTGAGAAACAGAAATTAAATTACAAAATAGGCTGGGCAACCGATGAGGTCAGAGATAAATTTTTTCAGTTATCTGAAATGTCCGGTATTCCGCAGAGCATAATTATCAATCGAAACGGAAATATGGTCGGACTTTTTCGCGGCGGCGGACCGGAAGCCGTGCAAAAAATGATCGAAACGGTTGATAAAACTATGGCTGAATAATTGTAGTTAAAAAATAGTTAAAGATGGCGGAATTTTTCCGTCAATTTTTTTGTTCCAAAACTTTCGGTTCGACGAGAATTGTTTTGAAACTTGCCAGGCTAACTAATCCAGCCGCTGCCCCTTTGGGCTTGTTGACAAATTTTTTTTGTGTGTAATGAACAGCGGCTTTCGCTTCATCTTTAGCTTTGCTGTAAAAAGCGGCAAGTTGGGCGGCTTCGAGAAGGGTTTTTTTCGGTATTTCCTGCCGATTCGGGTTTCTGATGACAACGTGAGAACCCGGATAATCAGCCGCGTGAAGCCAGGTGTCTAAAGATTTTGCGATTCGAAAAGTTAGATAATCATTATCTTTTGAGCGTTTTCCGACCAGAATTTCAAATCCATCTGATGAAATAAATTCTCTCGTAACCGATGTTGTATTAGCAGATATTTTGCCTTTTTTTAATTTTTGCTGTGTACGCTTGCCGATAAAAGATTCGATTGTTTCCAAATCTTTTTGCTCAATTGCTTGAATTAATTTTTGCTGTTTTATTTCAAGTTTTGAAATTTCTTTTTCGACGATTTGCAGCCGTTTTGAAATTTCCTTTTTAGCGTTTCTCGCTTTCGTATAACGCTTAAAATATTTTTCTGCCGCTTCAGTTAAAGAATTATTTACATCAACCTCAATCTCAACTTTTGGTGTGTTTTCGTCAAAATAATCAATTACAACAACTTTTTCTCCGACTCTTTCAGCCGTAGATAAATTAGCAAGGAGCAAATCGCCGAAGCGTTTCCATTTTTCCGCATCGCCATGATTTTCGAGGTCTTGATTTAATTTCTTTTTGAGGCGTTTTTGTTTTTTTAGCTCTTTGTTTATCTTGCCTTTAGCGGATTGTGCGATAGATTGAAATCTTTGTTGTTTATCTTTTTGAAAATAAAAATCATCCAACGCTTCGGACAAGGTTTGGAATTCGCCTTTTGGGAAAGATTCTTCATCTTTTGTTTGTAAATTACTTTTTTCGGGGAATCTGTAACGAGTTGCAATTTCCTGACCAACGCCGTGAGTTTCTCTCAGAGAATCAAGAATAAAATCATTTTTATCCAGCAAAAATAAATTTGAAGAACGCCCCGTCAGTTGAACTGCGAGTGTGTAATTTTCCTCTTCGCCAATTTCGTTTCTGGCTAAAAAAAATAATTTTATAATTCGTTCGCTTACAATTTTCTCTATATTTTGCAAGACGGAATTGGCAAGTCTTTTTCTGAGAAAAGAAACAAATGATGGCTGTCCTGATGATTGTTTTTCGAGTTCTTTTAACTTTCGTTTGATTAGATAAATTCTCGGCGAGTTCGGCTCAACGCTGATAAATAAATAGTTTCCGTCCCTTAAACGAAAATCTACGGCGAGTCTGAGTTTTAAGATTGGAAAAATTTTGCCGAACTTCTGACCGATTAATTGGTCGGAAAGTTCGGCGGATATTATTTTTAGCGTTGATTCATTCATTATAAAAGCTATCCAGAAGCAAAAATTAATTGTAATGAATAACTAAAAAATGACAATGAATGGGATTAGATTTCTTTAACGACGAGAGTTCCCGAAACGATGTCGTGGACGCTTCGTTTTTCCTCATCAAAAAGTGTCGTGAGAAAACCCATTCCAAAAAATACGAGCGACAAAAGATAAACTACCGAACTGACGGCGGCTTGATGAAATGTCGGGTATTGTTCGCCGTCAAGATCAATCATTTCCAGAGAAAACAAGTGCATTCCGAGCGTTTTCCCAAAAACTCCGACGCTGATGGTTTGATATATAAACAAAACGATTGCACAGATTGCAAGAAATGCCAAAAATCCTGTGGCTGTGAACCAATTTCCGCCCCGGAGCATAAATGGAGCGAGCAGCAGAAGGCTGATAAAAGAACCGATTATCAAATCGAACAAACCGGCATTGAAACGTAATGAAAGTGGTGCATAATCATCGATTACTTCTTCAACTTCTTCACCTTCAACGATTTTATTAATCAGAATTTCTTCCAGATCATTTGTCGAAATTATTTTTGCTTTTGTTTCTGTTATTTCAGTAGAGTCTTTTACTTTTTGTTTTAAATCAACTGTTGAATGTTTATCAAAACTTGAAGAAATTTTTGCAGGAGGAAAATTCGGGTCGAGTTCGCTCGTGTCATATAGATTTATTTTTGTTTCTATAATTTTCGGAACGAATTTCGGTTTGTCCGGGAAATTTACGGAAGATCTTAACTCCTCGCTGATCGGTGCGGGTTTGTCGTCTTTATTAGCAACCCGTAGTTTGCAAAAATTTTTATTTTGCTCAGGATCAGAAATTACAATTTTTGAAGCGATTTCGGTTTCGTCTTTTAAGAACTTTCTACGCGAAGATTCAATTCTTGCCAGAGCATTTCTCAAATGATCATTGTCTATATCTTCGGGAATATGTAACTCATCCGTTTGAACTTTTAATGCGGCGTTTCCTTGCGTCGAATAATTTGGAACGGCGGAAATTGTTTCGGTCGCAACCGTTTTTTCAACCGACTGTTTACTTTCGCTGTATCTTTGCTGAACGGCATTCTTTAATTGCAAACGCCAATCGGGAAGCGGAGCATTTTTGTTCTGAAATTCAAGCAATGTCGGACTCGTATGTTTTATTGAAATTTCGGTTGTTTTGTTTGGTCTTTTTGAAATTTCTTCCTTTTTAACCTGAACGTTAGTTAAAGGCGGGCTGATTTTCGTTTGAATTGCTTTTTCTTTCACCATTATTTTTTCTCGTATGTTGTTAATTTTCGGTGTTGTATTTTTGTGGATAGGTTTTATGATTGGTGTTTTGATCTTTTTGACGGATATGATTTTTAGAGCCAGTTCTTCCCGAACCGAATCGTGAATCATCGTTCCGCAAGCAACACAAACAGATATTTCGTTAAAATTTTCTTTATTACATCCCGGGCAGATCATAATTTTAAATTATTTAACTTATTGGATTTTAAAGCAGCGTGATCAGGAAATCTTCTGAAATGATAAAAACTGAAAAGATAGTATCAGAAATTACTTTAACCCGTCAATAGTAAATTTAAGCGAAACAAGAAATTATTTGGTTTGACAAAAATATTATTTATTCACGTTGGGTTTAATACCCCGTCAGCTTGCTGCGGCTTTATACTGTATGAATGAGCAA
>JALZKH010000080.1 GCA_030859345.1 Acidobacteriota bacterium
CTTATCAGATTCAAAAGTTTTACGGTGCGATGCAGAAACAAGGACTTTCGGCAAGAACGGTGCGTTATGCTCATACCGTCCTTTCGTCTGCATTAAAGCAAGCGGTCAAATGGCGAATGATAAATCAAAACCCGTGCGACCTGTGCGAACTTCCAAGAAAAGAAAAAAAGGAAATGAAACATCTTTCGGCTGACGAAACGACAAAGTTTTTGCAAGCGGCGAAAGATGGCAAGTTTTTTGCACTTTTTCTTTTAATTATTGAAACGGGAATGCGACCAAGTGAATACTTCGGCTTGCAATGGAAAGATATAGATTTTGACGGGCAAGTTTTGAGCGTCAGACGTGCCGTGCATACGTTAGGCAATGGCAGTTATAGATTTGCCGAAACAAAAACAAAGACAAGCCGCCGCAGCATACCGTTTTCAAATTCTCTACTTTCAGCTTTGAAAACACACAGAAAACGACAACTTCAAGAAAGATTAAAACTCGGTGCAAGTTATAAAAATCTCGACCTTGTATTTGCTTCTGAAGTAGGAACGCCTATTCAACACGGAAACTTTGTCCGAAGGCATTTCAAACCCGTTCTAAAAAAAGCCGAACTTCCGAACATACGGCTTTATGATTTACGGCATACAACGGCAAGTTTGCTACTTTCCGCAGGTGAAAACCCGAAAGTTGTTTCGGAACGGCTTGGACACGCTTCAATCGTTATTACGCTCGATACTTACAGCCACGTCTTACCGACAATGCAAAAAGAAGCTACTGAAAAACTTGAAAGAATGCTTTACGGAACGTAGGAAAAAATAAGTTGGCACTCACTAGGCACTCAAAACAAAAACGGGCATTTTAGAAATACCCGTAAGTTGTTGAAAACAAAAGAGCCGATGATGGGATTTGAACCCGCGACCTACTGATTACAAATCAGTTGCTCTACCCCTGAGCTACATCGGCTTCTGCTTTGCAATTATAACAAATAATCGCAATCAAAAATACTACAAAAACATTTAAGTTTGTGCAAGGGTGAAAATATATTTTGAAGAAATGTTAAACATTGATAAAAATAGTTGACGTTAGTTTATAAAAAGAGTTAGGATAATAAAAGCCGTATCCAAAAGCGGCGACAAAACATTTCTTAAATAATCCTAAGGTCATCAAATCAGACTTAGAAGTCGGAGCAGTTGAAATTGTCGAAGTTATGCGTAATGTGTCGGTTGCGAGGGTTAAAACTTCGTGCAACACGATTCTTTTGGGAGATTTGGTCGAGAAAATTCCCGTCAGAGAAAGTCCTTTATTTAAGCAGCGTGATGCTTTAGATCTATTTTCGATGCCTACAGGAAAAGCTAAAGGTAGAATCGTAATGGCTCGTGACGGACTGGAATTGGTTGCCCGCGAACAGATCGTTTATATTGATTTAGGTCGGGAAGATAATGTCCAAATCGGCGATTATCTAACGATTTTCCGTCCGTTGGGAGAAGGAAATATATTTACTAAAGAACCTAAGGAAGTCATTGACAATAAAGAAGAAGGCTTTCAAAGCAACAAATATAAAGGCAGTAAATTCTCAATTCAATCGCCGCGAAAGAAAGGCTCGCAGGCAACGGGAAGCATCGTAACAACCGAAGATGCCAAAAAAGGTCGCCCGCCTTTAAGAAAAGTCGTCGGCGAAATGGTGATCTTAAATGTTTCGGAGAAAACAGCAACGGCTGTAATCGTTAGAAACGCATCCGAAATCCACACCGGTGATTTTGTTGAAGTTCAATAAACGATAAAAATGGAAAATGGAAAATGGAAAATTTTCCTAAGGATTTGATATTCACTATTATTCGTTGAATTAATTCTCAATTCTTAATTCTTCATTCTTAATTATATTGTTTGTGCTTTTGCGTAAAAAACTCAAAAAATAATTGGGAATGGAGAATTGAAATTTGAGAATTGTTTTCATTTTAAAGCTGAAACTTTTTGCCAAAAATACTTTTTAACTGAAATAATGGAAATTATTGAGCGTATTAAATCAATTTTCAATTTTTCGTTTTTCATTTTCCGTTTTTCTTTTGTTTTCCTCGTAGAAAAACTTGAAATAGCCATACATAGACCAAACGGCGGTCAAAACGGCAAACCATAAAGCACCGCGTCCGACTAGATAGCCGAAAACTTTCCAGTCATTTGAAGTCAGCGAAAAATTGGCTAAATTGGCAAAAGCCGTCTGCACTTCCGCAACCTGCCAAAAAAATGCCGGAAGTTCCCAGCCAAAATTTGAAACGGGCGGCGGTGAATTTGCTCCGGCAACCAGAAGTGCGACGATTGCCACGCACTGAGTCCACATTTTTATTTTGCCGACCTTTTGAGCCGAAATAATTATCCCTTCCGCAGCCGCCATCGAACGCAAACCCGTTATAACAAACTCTCTGCCAATGATAATTACGACCGCCCAAGCGGGAGCAAGACTTTTTTCAACCAAGACAATTAAAGCGGCGGAAACGAGCAATTTATCGGCAATCGGATCGAGCAACGCACCAATCTTTGAAACTTGTTTGCGGCGACGTGCAAGATGTCCGTCCAAAATATCGGTTAAGGAAGCGACCAAAAAAATTATTATAGCGAGCGGATAACTGTTAATACCGAGCCAGTATTCGGAAAAAGGCGTGAGCAAAACCACCACCAAAAGCGGCACTAAAAAGATTCGTATCAATGTTAAATAAGTCGGTAAATTCACGGTCAAACAAATGCAAAACTAATTTAGCACAAGTCTATTTTGAGGCGTGTGAAGTGTCAAGATTAACAAAGTAAAAAGGTAAAAGGTATTTTTACCTTTTTTATGTTTTATTTTTAAAGTTGCACAAAATGAATTTATCCAAAAAATGATTTTGAAGGAAATGAAAATTCGCTTCCCATTAAAAAGTATGCCAGATTCGGGCTTTCGTGTGAACGGTCGTAACCGACGAGTTCCACATAAGCATTTCCCGTTACATCTTTTTCACCCGATTTTCCCTGGACTTCGCACGCTCCTTCCCAGTAAACGATCATCGTCGTGCCGCGTGTGTCGAGTTCCTGATCCTGAATTATCGGAGTAACAGTTAAATCCAGATCAAATTTCGGAACTTTGATTTTCCAATTGCTCGGATAGGTCGCTTTTGTTCGCGGACTTTTCCAAAATCCGGTCGGTTCGATTGAAAAATCGTTATGTTCAAGCGGTGTGTATTCGCCGTTTTTTTCAATAAAAACTCCACTCGAATAATCTGAAATTCCGTTGGTCGCATTGCGTAATTGATAACACATCAATTCGGTTTCATCGTCTAATTGAATCGAAAACCAGTCCCAACCTTTTTGATTTTCCGTCGGTGTCCAAGTCCCGAATTCCCTGTCCATCCAAGCCGCACCTGCAAAATGTTCGGTTTCGCCATTCCAGATAATGTCGCCGTCCATTTCCATTCGCGTATATGAAAAATATCTCGACGCTTCGCCTTTGTCTTTGAAGGAAATGCCGTCTTTGCTTTTGCCGTTTAGGATCGGTTTTTTTGTCGGTTTCAAAGTCGCTTCAAAAGTTATGTCTTTACCGATTGAAGCCCGCAAAATGTGATTTCCGTCCGATTCACGCAAAGACCAATCGCCGAGTCTTAAATGAAAATGTGTCTCGCTCGCCGATGCCGGATAATCGAATAAACCGTTAGAACTTTTGCGGTGCGAATAGCGGAAATTTTTGTGTTGATAATCGGTGATCGCAAAATGTGCAAAGTAGATCGGATTTCCGAAAACCCGCAAAGGCACGAGTGAAAATTTATCTAAATCAGTGCGGCGTTTGAAAAAAACGAGTTCAAAACCGAAACGATTTTCCGCAGCAGTTTCGGCGTGTCCCGTGTAATACCACCATTCCGTCTGCGAATTTCGATGGGCGGATAAATCTCGCGGAAGTTCAACGGGATCGAATTCCGTTCCGTCCCGCAAAGTTTCCGCTTCGCCGAGAAATGCTTCCGTAACGCCTTCAAAAAGCATAGAAGCGTTTTTTTCAACGGTTTCTAAAATGTTTTGGAAATTAGCTTGAAAAGTATTTTGATCACTCATAAATTGTTTTGATATTGCCCCCTTGAAAAATTATCTATAACACAAGCTATATCAATTTTGAGTGATGTGTTGCAAGCGGCGGAAAAATTTGAGGTGAGGAATTTTGTTGAAAAAGTTTTTATTTACGTTGTCTTTTGTTCGGCTTTGTATAATTAACATCAACCCGCTGAATTTTGAAAATAAATGTTACTTTGTTCGAGCGATTGTCCGCTTTTGCAGGTAAAAATGACGCATCTTCGGGGTCGGTTTCGAGTGCTTTTTGGATTTCCAGCATTATTTGATCGTCTTTCGGCGGTTCGACGACTTCCGAAACTCTGGCGAGTCCGTTACTGAAAACATCCGCCACAATAACGACTTCTTCATCCTTCATTTTTCCGCGAACAAAAGATTTTGTCAGAGCCACCAAAGCTCCCGTCGGATTTATGCTCGGCGGTGTATTCGTCAGAGTAATTTTCGGGAAATTATCCGAACCTAAATTCAAATCTTCATTCAGAATATTAGAATTTGCCATTAAAACCGTAGAAGTTTCGGGTTTTTCAAATCGTGCTACATCCAAAGGATTATTTTCCGGTGAACCGATCAGGAAAAACAACGAAACGCCGATCATCAGAGAAGCAAATGTCGCTATGCTGTAAGGCATTACAAACTTCCGGACTCTATCGGCAAAAGTTTCGGTAAACAAAGGCGAGAACATCGGTTGCGAATATTTAGTTTCGACAGAAACGGCACTCCTGATATTCTGCATTAAATTCGCAGGAATTGTCGGACGCGACATCACACGCAAATCATTTCGCAATTCGCGGTATTCCGTTAATTTCTGACGGCACAAAGGACAACGCGGCAAATGCTCTTCGAGCAATGCACGTTCATATTCCGACAAAATATCGTCAATATAAAGCGGTAGATTAAATTGTAATTCTTCGCATTTCATTTTTGTTTGTTAGTTGTTCGTGGTTAGTTGTTCGTTGTAGAAGAAAAAAAGCAACTAACCACGAACAACTAACGACGAACAAATTTAGAGTAAATAACTCACTGACCCCGGCTGTTTTCTTAAAATAATTTCGAGAAAACAACGCTTATTTTCTATCGTTAAATTTCAGGTAAAAATTATTTTCGCGTCATCTTTCATAGATGTTTGCTGGTCTATTTTCAAATAACCGCAAAAACTTCTTTTCACACAAGATTTGAAACTCACCTTTAGATTTTCGCATCCCTTTTGACCCATCGTTTATCGTTTGGCACCGATTTTGGATTTTATTTAATTACAAAAGTTAAAGCCGGGGCGAGTCAATTATTTACTCTCTATTATCAAAAATCTTTCAATTTCTTTCTCAATTCTTCACGTCCGCGAGCGATTCTGGATTTTACCGTTCCGAGATTTATTTCCAGAACGGTTGAAATTTCCTCATAACTCAAACCTTCTATATCGCATAAAACAACCGCTTCACGAAATATATCGGGTAACTTCTGCAAGGCTTCGCTCAAAAACTTTTGCCGTTCATTTTGCAAAGTATTTTCTTCCGGGTTTGCTAATCCTGTCGAAATAATTTCGCTCATAGGCGTTTTGCTTTGTCCAACCGGAGCATCAAGAGAAACCGTCTTTTCACGTTTTCGGCGTTTCCACCAGCGAAAGCGGTTTTTTGATTGATTTATCGCAATCCGAAAAAGCCAGGTCTTTAATTCAGCATCGCCGCGAAATTTTTTTATCGCCTTAAATGCTTTTATAAAAGTCTCCTGCGTCAGATCGGCGGCTTCTTCCGCGTCTTCCGTGATTCGGTATAAAAGCCCGTAAATATCGGAAGTGTAACGCTGAACAAATGTATCGAATGCGACTGCATCGCCTTGCTTTAGTTTTTCAATGAACTCTATTTCGGCAGAATTATTTCCCGTCGCCAAAGCGACTTCTCTAATTTTCTCTTCGTCAAACGCGATTGCTTTGCTGAAGACCATCTTCTGCCCTTTTTCCTCATTTCTCAGTATCCAAGAAATTTGTTTCGCTTATTCGCAAATTCCGCGAATTATTTACTTAGACACCGTTTATTTTATTTTGTTCCCGAAAAAGTAAAAAAAGTTTGATTTTTATTAATATTCATTTTAGGCACTTTTTACTTTTACCTTTTTTACTTTACACTTACTTGCTGAAACCTTCATTTTACGATAAATTGACTTCTTTACTAAAAATATCAATTTCTAAAACATATAACGATTTAAAAAGCATTAATTGCAATAATATCAAGACAAATGGCAATAACGAAGAAAAAACGCAAAAAAAGAATGATTCCGAAGGCGACGGAAGTTCCGTTGACACAGGAAGAAAAGGATAAAATTCAGTTTAAAGACGAATTTCAGAAAAGCGTCGGCGAAAAAATAGAAGATTTTGGCGACAGATTTCAAGGTAAAGGAAAAAATATCCTTTACGGACTTGCGGCTCTCGGCGTTCTGGCAATCGTTATCGGTATCTTTTTTATGTGGAATCAGCGTTCCAACGACAAAGCACAAGCGGCTTTAGGCGACGCGATTGAAACTTCGCAGGCAATCGTTACGGATTCGCCCGTTCCCGCAACATTTACGGGAAAAGCATTCAAAACCGAAAAAGAACGTGCCGACGCCGCAATCAAGCAATTTCAAGTGGTTGCCGATAATTACAGCGGAGATTATGCGGAAAAAGCAAAATATTTTATCGCCGTAACCCGTCTGAAAATTGACCGTGCAGCAGGAATAAAAGAACTCGAAGCCTTAACTTCGGCAAACGATGAGGTCGGTGCGATGTCGAAATTTGCTTTGGCTCAAGCCCGAACCGATGATGGAAAATTAGATGAAGCGGCAAAACTTTATCAGGAACTTTTGAAAATTGACGATTCGGTTGTCGCTAAAGACACGATAAATTTCGAGTTGGCACAAATTTATCAAAAACAGAATAAAACAAAAGAAGCCGCTGATTTATATTTTGCAATCGCCAAACAAGCAAGCGAAGCAAAAGACGCAGAACAAAATCCCGTTCCTTTGTCTCAGACAGCGAGAGAAGCCAGAGAAAAGTTGGAAGAAATCGCTCCCGAGAGAGCCAAACAAATAAAAGAACCCGAAACGCCGCCGATGGGTCTGCCTTCTGGATTTTAGGTTTAATTTTACTTTGAAATTAAAAATGAGGGCTTTTCGCTCTCATTTTATTTTTTAAAACTTGAAATATCAGCCCCTATTAGATATTTCTATTAAGTAAAGATACGAAAGTTTTTTTTAATATGAGCGAAATTGCACAAACCGAATCCGGGGAAATCTCCACACGCGAGAAATCTATAATTGCGGAACTGACCGATAAATCCATAAAAATACGGGTTTCGGCAAACAGTTATTTTATCGCACTTTTTCTGGCAACATTTTTTACCGGACTTTTTATCTATCTCGAATATGATTTAGTTGCGGCGATCTTATTTATTTCAAGTTGGATTTTGATTCCCTTCCTTATGTGGACGGACAAAATTTCCTTTGACGGCAAAGAACTGATACGGACGGGTTTTATTCCGAGAGCGTGGGCGTGGTTTAATAATTTAAAATATCGTTTAAAACTTGATGAAATCGAGCAGGTCGAAACTCAGGCTTTGCGGGCATTAAAACGCGGAGGAAGTGTTTTTTACCGTTACCGAACTTCGGTTCGCGGGAAAGATTTGAGTTTTGTGATCGCATCGGGCGGAGAAGATTACCGCTTGATGGTTGTAAAACTTTTTCCGCTTTTGTCGGAAAATTTACTTGATAATCGCTCCATCGAATTGCGTGATTATCTTAGTGAGCCGAAGGAAACTCTGATGAAAGCTGAGTTCGCAAAAATTCCTTCGATTGAGGTTTTGGAAAGCTCTCTGAATGAATTTGAGCATCCGAAATTAAAGAAAAAGGCGAGAAAAAATCCGCCCGTGTTTGAAGATGTTGAACTTGAAAAGGCGGATTATCTACGGCGGCTTGCTAATGAACTGCGACTTTCGGGACAACTGTTGCAGGCATTGGAAGTTTTTCGTCGGGCTTTGTTTTTAAATCCGAAAGACGGCTGGCTTTTGTTTGAATTCGCACGCTGTCTGCATTCATTTGCCGGAACAGAGAAAAACACCAAACTCGAAAGAAAAGCACTCGCCGCATTACGTCTTGCCGAAAAACACGGCAAAAATGACAAGGAACTTCTGGCACGTCTGGGCGAAAGTTATTTTCAATACGGCGAATGGAACAGAGCAAAAAAAGTCTTTCAAAAAGCGTTGGATATTGCCGAAGAAAGTTTTCGTTCCGTCCGTGGAATGGCGGAAATTTCTCTCCGTGAAGGAAAGATTGCTCACGTCATACATCACTTTGCCACGGCAAACCGTCTTGCCGAAACTCCCGCTCTGCGTCGTTGGACTCAAGCCGAAACCGATTATTTCACACGATTAAACAGCGATGATGAATATATGGATATGGAAGTCAGCCGCGTGAATTTATTGGAAAGTCTTGAACGCGGAAAAAAAACTTCCTTAAAAATCTCCCTTTTCGGACTGCCGTGGATCATCATCGGAATTTTATTGGAAGAAAATCTGATTGTGAATTTGGGCTGGACGGTTTCCTGCGTTGCAATTCTGATTTGGGTCGGAACGATTATGAGTAGAAATATTTTATCGGCTAGAATTCCTTTGGATATGGAATGAAACACAGATTTCAAATTTCAGATTTCAGATAAAAAAAAGGCGTAAATGAAAATTTTCATTTACGCCTTTTTTTACTTTCAACTGCTATTCAGAAGTTGCTTTTTTGGAGCGTGCTTTTGTTTGCGTTGTTTTTGTCGTTTTCTTAGCTTTAGCTTTGGTGGTTGTCGTCGCAGCTTTTTTAGCACGCGGTTTTCTTTTCGCTTTCGGTTTCGGGTTAAGCATTGCGTCCCAACGATATTCCGCCCTTTCAAAACCTTTTTCAATATTTTTCAAAATAAATTCCGTTAAAGAGTCAATGATCCAGCGATGATTGTATTCACCAACCGAAGCAAGTTCGGCATCCGGTGCGGGATTCATAAAATCAATCGCATATGGAACTCCGTCTTTGATCGCAAATTCCACTGTATTCAAATCATAACCAAGTGCTTTGCAGATCGTTTTGACATCCTTTTCGATCCGTTTTGCCAATTTTGCTTCGAGATAATTCGGATTCGGAATATACTGCTCGCCCGATAAATAAGATTTCGACGGATCATACGGCATAATCAAAACCTTTTCCTTGCCGACGCAGTAACAGCGGACAAATTGGTCAAATTCGATTCCTTCCTGCAAAGTCATACAGAGCGTTCCCGTCTGATTATATTCATACCAAAGCTGTTCGAGTGATTCGATTTTTGAAACATTTTTCCAACCGCCGCCGTCAAACGGCTTTAAGAATGCGGGCAAACCTGTATATTCAATAATTTCCTGCCAATCAATCGGAAACTCCAGATTTCTTAAAGATTCGCTCGTTATATCCTTAATATAAGAATGCTGCGGCAACAAAACCGTTTTCGGAATCGCCACGCCCAATTTTGCTGCCAGTGAAAAGTTAAAAAACTTATCATCCGCCGACCACCAAAAAGGATTGTTAATAATGTGCGTTCCTTCGAGTGCAAAACGCTTCAAAGTCGCCCGATAAAACGGAACTTCGTGCGAAATACGGTCAATCACGACATCATATTTCTTTTCTTCATCAAGCCGAATGCCGTTAAGTTTGACCAATTCGGCAGTAACTTTTCCTTCGCCCTTTTCATTTATACTGTTAATAATCGCTTCGGGAAACGTAACTTCACGCCCGACTAAAATACCTACTTTTTTCATAATTCCTTTTTATCCTGTTTTGTTAAATATTTGTTAATAAAATAGCTTAAATTTTCGGACTGATCCGAAACGAATCATTCTATTGGAAAGACAAAAAAGTATCAAGTTTTGAGCAGCATCAGTATAAAGAAAGCATAATAAAACTTAAAAGCCATACAACACAGAAGGTTAATAAAGTAACAAATCCTTGCCACTTCGGAAGGGATATAATCCCAAAAATTAAAGCCAATGTGGATATAAGCTGCGAGTTAAAAACTAATCTGGAAATGTCAAGTGCATTTAAATGTAGTCCAGGTATCTTCACTGATAAGAGAAATAAAATTGCTGTTGCATTAATTATAAGTCCTAACCATTTTGCGTATTTTTTAAAGACTAGATAATCTGACGGTTTCTTATCAGGATTACGAAAAACAAAATAAAATACAAAAAAAGGTCCTATCAATATTACTAACTCACCTTACGCGATATTTGAAAAAAGTGTAAATTATCTTTCATTATGAAACAAATGTTAGATATTTATTCAGATTACTTGCTGGCATCATTTTCTCAGACTTCGGCGACCGGATTATCGCGTT